>NZ_JAZGQK010000019.1:0-153265 GCF_036422035.1 Plantactinospora sonchi | reverse complement strand
CCCGCCGGGGCCCCCCCCGGGGGGGGGGCCCCCCCCGGCGGGGGGCCCCCCCCCCCCCCCCCGGCGCCCCCCCCCGGGCGCCCACCCGTTCCGTCCCGGGTCGGCGCTGTCCGGCGCCCGCCCGTTGCGTTCCCGTCGTCGGCCGTACCCGACGTCGCCGCGCGGAATGTCGAGCCCGGTCACCCGGCCGAGTCGTCGGTGGACCACTCGGGGGCCAGCACGGAGTAGAGCAGGGAGTCCCGCCAGGCGCCGTTGGTGTGGACGTGGTCACGCAGCCGTCCCTCGTACCGCATGCCGAGCCGTTCCGCGACGGCGATGGAGGCGGCGTTGTCCGGCCCGATCGCGGCGGTGATCCGGTGCAGGCCGAGGGTGGTGAAGCCGAAACCGATCAACGTACGGGTCGCGTCGGTGGCGTAGCCCCGACCCCAGTGATCGGCGCGGATCGCGTACCCGAGTTCGGCGCCCCGGACTCCGCCGAGGCCGAGCCGGGCGAAGCCGACCATCCGGTCCTTCTTGTCGGTGACCGCGAGGTAGTACTCCGTACGCGGCTCCGCCTGGGCCCGCAGGATCGCCCCCTCCAGCATCGCGACGGTCTGGATCCGGTTGCGTACGTCGAAGGAGAGCCAGCGGGTGACCCGCTCGTCCCCGTCGATCGCCAGGGCGTCGTCCACGTCGTCGGCCCGGAAGTCGCGCAGGTCCACGAGCCCGCCGGAGATGCCGATCGGGTACATGCCCTCCATCCTCGCCCACTGGTGGCCGGGGCGCGTGCTGACGCGGCGCGACGTTGGACCACCGTGGTGACGCACCGGACAGGGCACGCTCAACTGAGTCAACGCTTGTCGTCCCTGCCCATCGTCAGGGGGGTGTCACCGGACGACGTGGCGATCCGACCCTCCCGGACCGCTCGCCCAATCAGGTAGATGTCAACGACCACGGCTCCGAACAGCGCAAAGTTGGTGACCAGCGAGATGCTCAGCGGCTGAAGCAGGAGCAGTACGGGGCTCAGCAGGCCGAGAATCGCCAGGCCGGCCAACCCCGGCCAGGGCAGACGGTGGAACACCGACACGTGGTACATGACCCGGCCGATCAGGAAAAGCGCGGCTCCACCGACGATGAGCATCACCCACGCACCCTGCGGCGCACCGAGCGGATTGGTGATGAGCACCTCGTTGCCGACCGCGGTGAGCAGGGTCCCCCCGATCACCGTCGCGTGGCACAGCGCGACGGAAACCGCCAACCGTGGGCGACTCTGATCGAGAATACCGCCGATTCGCAGATCACCGGGAATCATATAACCGCGCCAGAGCAGCACCACGTTGAGGAACGCCAGTCCGAAGGCGAGCGTGCGCAGCGCGGTGATTCCCGCGCCGGCGTAGGCGAGGCCATTGATCAGGATCACCTCGCCCAGGGCGATGATGAACACCTGTTGGTACCGCTCCGACAGATGCTCGCCGACATTGCGGAGATTCTCGTCCGGCACTCGACCAAGCCCCGGAGTCGGCCAGCCCAGCCAGGCTATTCCGTAGTCGATGGCCAGTGCGACCAGCCACAGCACCACCCGCTCGGTCTCCGGCCGGAAAGCGCCGACCAGCCAGGTCACCCCGGAGACCGCGAACCAGATCAGGATCAGCAACGACCGGTGTTGCAGCGGATGCCCACGCAACAGCGTAAGCAACACGGCGCCCCGGCCGAAGTGTACGAGGACGTACGCCCCGGCAAAGATGAAGCCGTGCGCACCGAACGCGCCCGGTATCGCGGCCACCATCACCAGGCCGACGAACATGATGCCGAGAACGAGCCCCTTGATGATCGGGTCGTTGGGGTTGTACCAGTCGGTCGCCCAGGCGGTCGCGATCCAGATCCAGTAGACGCCTGCGAACAGGATCAACGTCTCGAGCGTGTTGCCCCAAGTCAGTTCATGGAAAAGCCGCCTCGACAGCAGAGCCAGCCCGAGAATGAAGGACAGGTCGAAGAAAAGTTCGAGGGCCGATGCCTGGCGCGGATGCTCGCGCTTACGCAGCAGCCTGGCCACCCGGTTACCCGCCACGATTCGTCCGCCTCACCCGATCCGTCGCACTATTCGTATCACGGGTCGGGATCGGGTGGGACGATACGACGGGAACCGAAGGTTATCCGGGGAGGCACACCGACGACGCGCCGAACCGGACAGGCCACCGAATGATCGCCCTGTCGATGTCGGCCCCGCCGCCGTTCCGGCGCAATGCTGTCAATCGCTCCGGCTGTTCCGAGCCTCACGGGAGAGCTTGATGCGGTCCATTGGGGAGGACCACCGCGGGAGGAAGCGAAGCACGGCACGGGACTCGGTGTCGTGTCCCGTGAGGGTGGTCATGAATTGGTCACGGTTGGTGTCGACGGATAGTTTCTGCACGTTGACGGTGATTCTCCCGACGGTGGCGTGATCGAGGGTCCTGACAAACTGTCGCGGGCCGGCGACGCGGTAGTCGGCCCATCATCCGCGGAATTCCGCCGAACGGGCGTCGAGCTCGGTTACCAGGTCATTGAGGTCGCGGTCAGCGCGATGCTGTCCCGCTTCCCGGCGCAGGACGGCGACGCATTCGCGGGCGGTCACCGGCCAGTCGACGAGAAGGTTCCGGGAATCCTCGTCGAGGAAGGTCAGGCGGATGTAGTCACGCTCGCGCGGCGGCAGGGTGCCAAGATCGATCAGCAGCGCCGTAGCTGCACGGTTCCACGCCAGGATGCCCATGCGGCAATGGAGGATCATCGCACTGCCGGCAAGGCCCCTCAACTGTCGGTCCTCGGCGATCTCGGCGTCGAGGATGTGCAAGGTCCGGCTCGGTGGGTTCGCGACCCGCCGGCTGGCGGGTCGGTCGGAGTGGAGGCGCGTACCGCCGAACGCACTCTGTCGATGAAGTGGACTCGCCTTTTGCCAAAATGGACAGATTGCCCGCTGCCCCAGATCGACCATTTTGCGGCGCGAGAGTGTGCCACCGACCCGCACAGAATCCTCGCCCCCCGGGGGACCGTCGCCTAGTGCCAGCGTCTGCTGTCGAGGATCCCGCGGACCACGGTCCGCGCCCGGTTGATCGCGGTCAACCCGGCCGAAGGTGTGGAGGCGCCCGGTAACCGTCCGGGCGAGGCGCGGCCGGCGGCGGTCAGCGAGGAGATGTTCTTCGGCGTGCTGCTGCCGGCGCGGCAGCGATCGCCCCGACCTCAACGGCGGCCGACTACCCTCGCGATCGTCACGGCCGCGAGGAGTTCCGATTCATCCGCCGGGTGTCGGCCTTGGCGCATCCACGACGGAACAACTCGGGGCGCCAGTCGCGTCGCATCCATGTGTATGCCGTAGCTGGATCCAATCGTCGTAGGCTCGGTAGATCCTCTGCAGGCCGTCGGGCTCTGCCCGAAGTGCGAGGAACTCGTCCAGCAGGGAGAACAGCGCCTCGAATGCCTTGCCGTCAGACTCCGGGTCCAACTCGCGGGCGTTCTTGGGGCCGACAGGGTCGGTGAGTCGGAGGATCAGGCTCCACCAGGTGAGGTTTGAGCCGCACCCGACCCGGGTGACCAGCCACTCTCGGAAGCCTGTCAAGACTGCCTCCTCCGCGACGTGACACCCGAGCACGAAGGCGACGGCCGAGCTGTAGTCGGCACGTACGAGGTACATGAGGGGACGCTTGCGCACAAGCGCGAACAGCTCCCGGTAGCGCTGGACTGTCGACTGCACGTCGATAGTCTCGGGCATGGACACCTGAACCACGACAACGAGTCGGGGCTCGCTGCGCCGGCCGATGCCGGCCGGAGGCCGCCAGCGGGCCGAGCGCGGGCGGGCCTGCGCCGCGCTTGCGCGGCGCCTTGTTCGGCAAGCTGCTGCCGGCTGTTCCGGCAGAGCATCGGGCGATCGTCGCGGCCGCCGCCGGGACGGGTCTGCGCTGGGGCGAGTGTGCCGGGCTGGCCTGGGGTTCGGTCGACCTGGACCGGGCGGTGCTGCGGGTCGTCCAGGTGGCGGTGGAGACGCACGGCGGGATCGTGGTGCGGCCGTACCCGAAGACTCGCGCGGATGTGCGGACGGTGCCCATGCCGGCGTTCCTGGTCGCTGAGTTGCGCCAGCGACGCGGCGACACGGAGCCGGATCCGCGGGCGCTGGTCTTCGCCGACCGGGACGGCGGTCCGCTGCGGCGGTCGAACTTCCGGCGGCGGGTCTGGCTGCCGTCGCTGGTGCGGGCCGGGTTGCTCGGCCAGGTCGTCGAGGTCGGCCCGGGGCGGTGGCGGGCGGTCTGGCCAGGTCGTGCCGGGGTGGAGCTGTCCGTCGAGTTCGGCACCGAGCAGGCTGCGGCGGCGCAGGTGGCGACGGAGGCGGTCGGCGGGCTGCGGTTCCACGACCTGCGGCACTCGTACGCGACGTGGCTCGTCACCGACGGCGTGCCGATCAACCTGGTCCAGCGGGTGATGGGCCACGAGCAGGCGTCGACCACGCTCGACCGGTACACCCACACCCCGGACGACTACGCCGACCGGGTCCGCCGTACCTTCGCTGACGATCCGCTGACTTTCGAGCCTCCGGAGCGGCCACAGGGGCCGGACGATCCGTCGTCAGACGCGTCGTGACCTGCGTGAATACGCTTCCTCCGGACAAGCGACGACCCCCGTCGGGGGGAGACGGGGGTCGTCTGGGGTTCGGCTCCGGGGGGGTCGAGCCGAACCCACTCGGCGGTCGCGGGGGGTGCGACCGTCGAGGTCTACGAGCACAGAGGATATGAAAGTGTGTCGTAAATACAAGCATGCCTGAGTGGCCTTGTATACGTCGAGTGGCGCCAACTTCCACTCCGCGCGAAAGTCTCCTCTCGCAGTGTGACCGTGATCACCGTCTGCGCTGATCTGCCGATCAGGCGGTAACCGGTCACGACCTGCCAAAGGTGACCCCGCGCACCCGCTGACCATAGACCATCAGACTAGACTCGTGCGCCGTGGGCCGAAGCGCCGCTTTTTTCGATCTGGACAAGACCGTCATCGCCAAGTCGAGTGCCTTGGCGTTCGGTCGACCGTTCTACCGGGACGGGCTGATCAGCCGCCGTGACGTGGTGAAGTCCGCGTACGCGCAGCTCATGTTCCGGCTGGGCGGCACCGACGAGCAGACGATGGCGCGTACCCGGGACTATCTCGCGGCGCTCTGCAAGGGATGGCAGGTCGACCAGGTCCGGCAGATCGTCGCCGAGACCCTGCACGAACTGATCAACCCCTACGTGTACGCCGAGGCCGCCGCCCTGATCGAGGAGCACCAGGCGGCCGGCCGGGACGTCGTACTCGTCTCCGCCTCCGGTGACGAGATGGTCCGGCCGATCGGCGAGCTGCTCGGCGTCGCCGACGTGATCGCCACCCGGATGGCGGTGGTCGACGGGCGGTACAGCGGCGAGGTCGAGTTCTACGCGGCCGGCCCGAGCAAGGTCGAGGCGGTCCGGGAGCTGGCCGCCGAACGCGGCTACGACCTGACCGAGTCGTACGCCTATTCGGACTCCGTCAGCGACCGGCCACTGCTGGAGTGTGTCGGCCACCCGAGCGCGGTGAACCCGGACCGGGCGCTGCGCAAGCTGGCGGCCGAACACGGCTGGCCGGTACTGGAGTTCCGGCACCCGATCCCGCTCGGCCGGCGGCTGCGGGAGCGTCCCGCCGTACCGGTCGCGGCGGCCGCCATCGGTGTCGGAGTCGGGGTCGCGATCGGCATCGCCTGGTACGGCCGGCACCGCCGGGCCCGCGCCAGCACCACCTGACGTACCCGCCAGCATCACCTGACGTCCCCGCTGGCGACGGGCAGTCTCTCCGCGTCTCAGGCGTTAACAGGGGGCCCTTCCTCGACCGAATGCGTTAGTAGGGGCCCTTCCTTACACCGAGTCGGCGATGGTGACGAGGTGTTCCGCACCCACTTCCACCGCCGTGGTGTAGTGCCGCAGCCAGGCGCGGATCCCGTCCGGGGTGCCGGTGGCGAAGGCGTTCGCCGCGCCGACGTACTCGGGTTCGCGGTCCTGGTGACCAAGGTCCACGGCGACCAGTCCACGCGGGTCGAAACCGGTGGAGAGCAGGGTCAGCCGGGCGGCGGCCCGGGCCACCACCCCGGACGGCCCGGCGAACGGCCGGAGCGCGAGCAGTTCACCGTGCACCACCGCGGCGAGGATGACCGGCGGCACCCGGGTCCCACCGGCGACCAGGCCGGCCAGGGCGTCCAGCCGGGCGGCCAGCACCGGTGACGGTCCGGCCACGTCGCCCTCGGCGAAGCCGGCGTCGACCGGCCGGCCGAGCACCTCGTCCGGCACCACTCCGCTGGCCGCCAGGGTGTGCAGCCGGGCGAGCACCTGCCGGGGCGCCCGGGGCCACCGGTCGGCGAGTCCGGGCAGCGCACCCGCCACCCGGAGCGCGCCCTGCAGCACCGGGTCGGTGACCACCCCGGACCGGACCAGCTCACGCTCGTGGGCGTACCCCTCCAAGGCGGCGCTGGCGACCGCGGACCGGAGGCTGACCTCGGCCGCGACCTGGCCGCCCTGCCGGCGCAACGCGCGGTGTCGCAGCGCCGCGTCGACCCGCTCGCGGGCCCGGTCGACCGCGGGCGCGACGTCGGCCAGGCTGAGCAGCGGTACCAGCGGATCGGTGGTCACCCTGCCACGGTAGTGCCCGGGCGACGCCCCGGAACCGACGGGCGCCCGGACGGGGCCGTTCGGCGCGTATCGCCGCCCGAGCCGCCCCGACCCCTCGCACCAGCCACTACGCCGAGACTAACCTCCTACCGAACGCCCGTTACGTGACGCCTGAGGAGCCACCCACCATGAGCGAGACTCTGGCAAACCTGTTGCAGGAAACCCGGCAGTTCCCGCCGCCGGCCGAGCTTGTCGCCGCCGCGAACGTGACCGCCGACGCCTACGACGAGGCGGCCGACGACCGGTTGGCGTACTGGGAGCGGCAGGCGCGCCGGCTGCACTGGTCGAAGGAGTGGGACCAGGTCCTCGACTGGTCGAACCCCCCGTTCGCCAAGTGGTTCGTCGGTGGGCGGCTCAACGTCGCGTACAACTGTCTGGACCGGCACGTCGCGGCCGGGAACGGTGACCGGGTCGCCATCCACTGGGAGGGCGAGCCGGGCGACACCCGGACCATCACGTACGCCGACCTGCTGGCCATGACCAGCCAGGCGGCGAACGCGCTGACCGAACTGGGCGTGACCGCCGGTGACCGAGTGGCGATCTACCTGCCGATGATCCCGGAGGCGGCGGTCGCGATGCTCGCCTGTGCCCGGATCGGCGCCACGCACAGCGTGGTCTTCGGCGGCTTCTCCGCCGACGCACTGACCAACCGGATCCAGGATGCCAGCGCCAAGGTGGTGATCACCGCCGACGGTGGTTACCGCCGGGGCAAGCCGTCGCCGCTCAAGGCGACCGTCGACGAGGCCGTCTCGCGCTGCCCGAGCATCGAGCACGTGCTGGTGGTACGCCGTACCGGGCAGGAGGTCGCCTGGTCGGAGAAGGACGTGTGGTGGCACGAGACGGTGGAGACCGCCTCGACCGAGCACACCGCCGAGGCGTTCGACGCCGAGCACCCGCTGTTCATCCTCTACACCAGCGGCACCACGGCGAAGCCGAAGGGCATCCTGCACACCACCGGCGGTTACCTGACCCAGGCCGCCTACACCCACCACGCGGTCTTCGACCTGAAGCCGGAGACCGACGTCTACTGGTGCACCGCCGACATCGGCTGGGTGACCGGACACTCCTACATCGTGTACGGCCCGCTCGCCAACGGCGCCACCCAGCTGATGTACGAGGGCACCCCGGACACCCCGCACCGGGGCCGGTTCTGGGAGCTGGTGCAGAAGCACAAGGTGACCATCCTCTACACCGCCCCGACGCTGATCCGCACCATGATGAAGTGGGGCGACGACATCCCGAAGGGGTACGACCTCTCCTCGCTGCGGCTGCTCGGCAGCGTCGGGGAGCCGATCAACCCGGAGGCGTGGATCTGGTACCGGGAGAACATCGGCCGGGGCGAGTGCCCGGTCGTCGACACCTGGTGGCAGACCGAGACCGGGGCGATCATGATCTCCCCGCTTCCGGGGGTGACCGCGGCCAAGCCGGGCAGCGCGATGCGTCCGCTGCCGGGGATCAGCGCGGACGTGGTCGACGACCAGGCGGAGCCGGTGCCGAACGGCGGGGGTGGCTTCCTCGTGCTGACCGAGCCGTGGCCGTCGATGCTGCGCACCATCTGGGGCGACGACCAGCGGTTCATCGACACGTACTGGTCCCGTTTCGAGGGCCTCTACTTCGCCGGTGACGGCGCCAAGAAGGACGACGACGGCGACCTGTGGCTGCTCGGCCGGGTCGACGACGTGATGCTGGTGTCCGGGCACAACATCTCGACCACCGAGGTCGAGTCGGCGCTGGTCTCGCATCCCTCGGTGGCGGAGGCGGCGGTGGTCGGCGCGACCGACCCGACCACCGGTCAGGCGATCGTCGCCTTCACCATCCCGCGCGGGCACATCGACACCGAGGGTGACGCCGGGACGGCGCTCATCGCGGAGCTGCGCAACCACGTCGCCAAGACGCTCGGGCCGATTGCCAAGCCTAGGCAGATCATGCTGGTGCCGGAGCTGCCGAAGACCCGGTCCGGCAAGATCATGCGCCGGCTGCTCCGTGACGTGGCGGAGAACCGCTCGCTGGGCGACGTGACCACGCTGCAGGACTCCTCGGTGATGGACCTGATCTCCTCGGGCATGCGGTCCGGCAAGTCCGACGAGGACTGACCCGAGCACACCGACGACGGGCGGACCCCACCTGGGGGCCGCCCGTCGTCGCTTTCCGGATCACCGCCGGCGCCGTCCGGCCCGACGGAACACCCCGACGACCGTCGGACGTCCACCACCCGGCCCGGTCGCATCATCCGTCCGGCTCCGGACACGGCGCGGTCCGCCAATTGACGTACGAACGGATGATCGGGTTCCTGCCGTTTCGGAATCGTGACATTCACCAACCGAAAAGTCGGCACCCCTTAGAACGTTTTCGCCCTGATTAGACGTAGATCGCAGAGCCAGGTATCGACATCCTTGACCCGTGACAGCAATCCATGTATCTGCAAAGGTGGGGATCGCGTCTGATGACAGTGCCGGCCAAGAGCTGGCCTGTCCTGTAACACTTCCACAAAGGAGGAGGACCTTTGAGGAGACGAGTCACGGCCGGCCTGGCAGGTGCCACGGCCGCGCTGTTGGCCGCCGGTGCGGTCGGCGTTCCGGCGACCGCCGCTCCGGCGGCGCCCGCCCCGGCCGACCGGGAGCCGCAGGGTGCCGCCCACCGGGCGGACAACCTGCCGGACCCGCTCGCCGAAGAGCACCAGCAGGTCCGCAAGGAGGCCATCGCCGCCCTGCTCTCCGGCAAGGCCAAACTGCAGACCCGCAACGGGTCGAAGGTCATCCAGATCAAGGCCGACCGCTTCGTCGAGTACCAGCAGCCGGCGAAGGTCGACCCGATCTTCACCATCCTGGTGGAGTTCGGCAACCAGAAGGACCCGCGCACCGGCGGCACCGACGGGCCGCTGCGCAACCAGATCCCGCAGCCGGACCGCAACTACGACGGCGGCGCGACCGACGACAACAGCACCATCTGGAAGCCGGACTTCAACCGGCAGTCGTACCTGGACCTGTTCTACGCCAAGGGCAAGGAGTCGATGGCCGACTTCTACCTGAAGCAGTCCGGCGGGCGCTACACCGTCGGCGGCGACGTGACCGACTGGGTCAAGGTGCCGTTCAACGAGGCCCGGTACGGCAGCAACGAGATCCCCGAGCGGGACGGCTACTGGAACTTCGTCAAGGACACCGCCAACTCGTGGTACGAGTCGCAGGTCGCCGCCGGCAAGACCCAGGCGGAGATCAAGCAGTACCTGGCCCAGTTCGACGTCTGGGACCGGTACGACCACGACGGCGACGGTAACTTCAACGAGGCCGACGGCTACATCGACCACTTCCAGGCGGTGCACGCCGGAGAGGGCGAGGAGGCCGGCGGCGGCGCCCAGGGCGCGGACGCCATCTGGTCGCACCGCTGGGGCGCGTTCACCGACCTCTACGGCACGGCCGGACCGGAGTTCAACAAGGCCGGCGGTGTGCAGATCGGTGACACCGGGATGTGGATCCGTGACTACACCACGGAGCCGGAGAACGGCGGCCTGGGCGTCTTCGCCCACGAGTACGGCCACGACCTCGGCCTGCCCGACCTGTACGACACCCAGGGCGGCGACAACGGCGTCGGGTTCTGGAGCCTGATGGCCTCCGGCTCCTGGCTGAACCCCGGCAAGCAGGACATCGGCTCCAGCCCGGGTTACATGGACCCGTGGTCGAAGCTCTACCTGGGGTGGCTGAACCACTCCACGGTCGACTGGGACAGCGGCACCACGTACGCGACCCTCGGGGCGGCCGGCGACACCGACGGCCTCGCCCAGGCGGTCGTGGTGAACCTGCCCGACCAGGAGGTCACCATCCGGCTCAACACCCCGTTCGAGGGTGAACGGGAGTGGTGGAGCGGCACCGGTGACAACCTCAACAACACGCTGACCCGGACGCTCGACCTGACCGGGGCCAGCAGCGCCACCCTCGCCGCCAAGGCGTGGTTCCAGATCGAGGAGGACTTCGACTACCTCTTCGCCGAGGTGTCGACCGACAACGGCGCCAACTGGACCCCGCTGAGCCACCCGCTGATCGACGAGCCCGCGCCCGGCGCGAAGCCGGAGACCGGTATCGACGGTTCCTCGGGCGGCCAGTGGGTCGACCTGAACTACGACCTGTCCGCGTACGCCGGGCAGACCGTCCAGTTCCGGTACCGGTACCAGAGCGACAACGGCACCAACCTCGCCGGCGCGTTCTTCGACACCATCTCGCTGATCAAGAACGGTACGACGGTCTGGACCGACAACGCCGAGACCGAGCAGTCGGAGTGGACCGTTCGCGGTTTCAGCCGGACCACCGGCTCGTACACCGAACCGCGGGCGCAGTTCTACATCGCCGAGTACCGGACCTACTACGGGTACGACAAGTACCTGGAGACCGGCCCGTACAACTTCGGCTGGCAGAACAGCAAGCCGGACTGGGTGGAGCGGTTCAAGAACCACCAGGGCCTGCTCGTCTGGTACGTGAACTACGCGTACGAGGACAACGACACGATCGTCCACCCGGGCTTCGGCCTGAACCTGCCGGTCGACGTCCGGCCCGGCCCGATCACGGTCCCCGGCGTCGGCAACGTCACCAACCGGCGGAGCAGCTACGACGCCACCTTCAGCAAGTTCACCAAGCCCGCCCAGACGTTCCACCTGAACGGGCAGGCGGTCACGGTGCCGAAGCTGAACCCGGTGACGACGTTCAGCGACTCGAACCCGGACCGCTACTGGTCGCCGCAGAACCCGATGAACTCGGTCAAGGTCGCCGGCACCGGCACCAAGATCGAACTGATTCTGGAGAACCGGCTCATCACCGACCTGGCGATCATCAAGGTCAGCAACTGATCCGGTAGTCACCGGTCGGTAGCCGGGGCCGGGAGCGCATGGCGCGCCCGGCCCCGGTCGCTTTTCCGGAGGCTACGGCCGGGCTCAGAAGGCCAGGTCCAGCCACCCGTACGTGTGCTCGCACGGCGGCCCGGCCGCGATCCCGAACCGCCGGTCGTCCAGGTCGAGCAGCACCGAGTAGACCGTCTCGGAGCGCTCGGCCAGCGGATACCGCTCGTCGGTGTGTCGACAGATGCTCTGCGGCTGGCTGGCGTGGTCGCGGAACAACCCGACCAGGTCGTCCTCGCCGATCGCGCCGGTCGCCAGTCTGGCGGTCAGCAGCCGCCGGGCCCGCGCCGACCGGAACAGCGACGAGCCACCCCAGTCCTTCATGGTGTCGTGGACCCGTACCCCGGTCTCCAGATGGTTGGCGTGGGTGATCAGCCCGTCGACCGGATGCGACCAACCCGCGTCCCCGGGCACCAACTCCAGGTCGATCAGTTCACCGCCGGCCTCCGCCGCCTGCCCGATCAGCAGGTTGATGGAGCTGTTCCGGGTGCCCCGGCAGGCCGCCTTCAACGCCTCCGCCAGGCTGTCGCCTTCCAGCGCGGCCCGCAGCAGCACGTGGTACGGCACCCCCGGTGCGGCGCCGTCGGCGGGCAACCCGTCCCGGTCGCAGCCGAGCATGTTCACGCAGACCCCGACACCGGCCGAGTTCAGCCCGGTCTTGGCCACCATCCCGGCCTCGGTGAGAGTCAGCACCGTCAGCCCCCGCTCGTCCCGGGTGGCGAGCAGCAGCATCACGTCGCGCTGGTCGGGGTGCCAGTCCCAGTTCTGTCCGAGCAGCAGGTGGCCGTTGGTGGTGTGGGTGCCGAGCACGCCGACCGACGTACAGCCGCCGACGTCCGGATCCGACTCCGGCGACGGTCGGGCCGGACCGGTCGGGGGCTGGGCCGGGGCGGCCTGACCGGAGTCCCGGTGGTTGCCGTAGATCAGTTCGGTACGGGCGTTGAGCGCGTAGATCTCGTCGACCCGGGCGCCGGCCCCCTCCGCCACGCCGTCGAGCAGCTCGGCGACCCGGGGATGGTGCCGGACGGTGGCGGCCCGGAACGCCGCCCCGGCGGCCCGGATCGCCGCCGTGTCCAATCCGCCCTCGTCCCGGAACCGGCGCAGGTAGAAGTCGAGGTTGGCACCGACCAGATCCTGGGCGGCGGCGCCATACCCGATGCCACACTCGATCGGTGGCCCCTGCACCTGGATCAGCGGCACCGGCAGGTCGGGGTGGGTGGTACGGCGTGCGGCAGTCATGGCAGCACGGTAGTCAACCGGCCCGCGGGCCGTCATCCCCGTTGACTGACCGCCGGCTCAGCCCCGGAGCGTGGTCGGTTCCCGCCCGCCTCTCCCTCAGCTCAGCAGTTCCCGGGCCAGCACCCCGCCCCACCACTGCTCGACACGGTCCGGCGCCCAGCCGCGCTCGGCGGTCAGCACGGCGTAGACGTCGATGCTGCAGATCGCCGCGTAGATGTCGACGGCGGTCGGGACGTCCAGGTCGGGACGGAGCACCCCCGGCGACCACGACGAGAAGACCCGTAGCCGGGTCTCGTCACCCCGTCTGCGGCCATCGAGGTAGGTGGTGGCCAACTCGGGCTCGGTACGGCCCGCATCGCGGACCAGCGTGATGACGTCGCCCGAACGCTCGAACAGCCGTCGGTCGTAACCGGCCATCGCGGCGAGTTGCCGCTCCGGCGTCGCCGTCGGGGCCTCCAACTCGGCAAGCATTCGCGCCGCGTCAGCCGACAGGTCGGCCGCGTCGGCCAGCGCCCGGGCCAGGCCGGACTTGTTCCCGTACGCCGCATACACCGTCGGGACCGAGACGCCGGCCTCGCGCGCCACCTCCCGGACGGTCGTGCCCGCCCAACCATGGCTGACGAAGAGTCGACGGGCAGCCAGGGCGATTTCGGCTCGCGTCTGCTGGGCCTGTGTCGTGCGGCGTACGGACTCGTAGCGCCGCCGGCCGGGCTCGGCGGTCATGCGCGCCTCCTATCTCACTTTACGTGGGTTATAGTGAATACATGTCAAGTAAAGCCAAGTTCGCAGTACCGTCGAGCATCGGCTTCCACCGGCTCAGCGGCATCGCCGCAATCGGCTTCGCCACCATGATCGTGGTGGCCAACCTGATCGCCGTACCCGCGGGCCTACCACAGACCGGCGCCGGCATCGACGAGGTCAACGCGTTCTTCAGCGACCGGACCCGGATCGTGGGTCTCACCACCGCCCTCACCCCCGCCGCCTGGATCATGGCCACGCTCTTCGGCGCGGGTGCGGTCGCCGCGCTGTGGCAGTCGGAGCGTGACCGGGGCGAGGCGTGGTCACTGCTCGGATTCGCCGGCCTGGTGCTCCAGAACGCCACCTTCGCCGCGGTTGTCGCGATCCGCCTCGCGCTGGCGTCGTCGACCACCGATGACGCCGGCACGACGGGGATGCTGTGGTCGCTCCACGACTGTCTGTTCACCCTCAACGGCACGTTCCTGGCCCTCGCCCTGATCGGGCTCTCCATCGCCGGCCGGCGCGCCGACCTCATCCGACGGTGGCACGGCACGTTGGGGCTGCTGTCCGCGGCACTGCTGTTCACGTCGGCCACCCTCGCGCCGCTGGTCGTCGACCGAGCGGGTCCTCTCGGCCTTCTCGGCCTGGTCGGCTGGCTGCTGTGGGTCGTGTGGATCGTCACCTACGGCACCGTCCTGATCCGCCCGAACAAGGTCCCACGATCCAGGAGGGCGGATTCCCTACTGGTGACCGGATGAGCCGGGCGAACTCGTCCGCCAGGAGACCAAGGCGATCCGGCCGAGTTGGAAGGAACTGATGACCCAGTCCCCACACTGGAACGACTACGACGGATACCAGCCGGACGCCGATTGTCAGGAGCCGCCGCGCCAGCCCGTCGCCACCCGGTGTGCCGCCATCCGCCGCGTCGGTAAAGAGCGCCGCCACCATGGGGATCGACTGGAGCTGGGACGAGGTCACCCACGACGGCGGACGCGAACCGCTGGTCGACCACATCCATCTGAACGACCGGGGCGGAGCGGTCGTCGCCGATCTCGCCGCCCGGTGGCTGGCCGGGCAGACGTCGTCGTAGGAGCTGCTCGCCCCCTGACCCGCCCGCCCCGGACCGGGGTGAATTCCCCGACGATTCCCTGAACCATCGGTCGCACCAGCGGCGTCGACCAGGGTTGGGCCTAGGCTGTCGAACATGAGCGAGCGGAGCGCGGGTGGCCGGAAACCGGTGGTGGACGAGTCCTGCGTGCTGGTCGAGGGGCCGTGGACCCACCGTTTCGTCGGGGCGAACGGCAGTCGGTTCCACGTGGTCGAGGTCGGCACCGGGCCGCTGGTGCTGTTCCTGCACGGCTTCCCGGAACACTGGTGGGCCTGGCACGAGATGCTGCCGGCGGTCGCCGACGCCGGCTACCGAGCCGTCGCGGTCGACCTGCGGGGGTACGGCGCGAGTGACAAGCCGCCCCGCGGGTACGACGGCTACACCCTCGCCGCCGACGTCGCCGGGCTGATCCGGGCGCTCGGCGAGCGGTCGGCGGTACTGGTCGGGTCGGGGGCCGGTGGCATGATCGGCTGGACCGCCGCCGCCTTCCATCCGAGCCTGGTACGCCGGCTGGTGGTGCTCGCCGCACCGCATCCGCTGCGGTTGCGGGCCGGCATCTTCGCCGATCCGCGCGGCCAGTTCGCCGCCGCGACACCGGCGCTGAAGTTCCAGATCCCCCGGTACGAACACGTGCTCACCCGGGACGACGCGGCGCTGGTCGGCTACTTCCTACGCCGCTGGGGTGGCCCCCGCTGGGTCGACAGCCCCGGCTTCGAGGCGTACGCGGACCGCTGTCGGGAGGCGATGCAGATCCCGCAGGCGGCCTTCTGCGCGATGGAGGGCTACCGGTGGGCGTTCCGCTCGGTACTGCGACTGCACGGTTACCGGTTCGTCAAGCTGATGCAGCAGCCGCTGGTCACGCCGACCCTGCAACTGCACGGTGCGCTCGACCAGGCGTCCCTGCCGCGTACCGCCCAGGGCTCCAGCCGGTATGTCTCCGCCCAGTACGAGTGGCGGCTGCTCGACGACGTCGGGCACTTTCCGCACGTCGAGGCGACCGACCTGGTGCTCGGCGAGGTGCTCCGCTGGGCCAAGTCCTGACCGCCACCCACCGACCGGCGCCACGGCGACGCCGGCCAGCTGCGACACCGGCTCGGGCGGGGTGTCGGCGCAGCCGCGGGTACTACGTCAGGCGCGGTGTTCGCGCAGGTCGGTGACCTCCGCCGCGGGTGCCCAACCCTGGTAGACGCCGAAGTCGAACGCCTCCAGGCCCATCGCCTCGGCGACCGGCCACCGCCCACCGGTGTACTCGACGCGCAGCCAGTTCTCGTGTCGGGCCAGCACGATGAACGGCTGCCCCTGCCAGGTGCACCTGGTCCGGACGTACGCCAGGTCGTCGACCTCGGCGGCCGGCACCACCCGGACGAATCGTCCCGCCCGGACCTCGGTGAACCCTTCGCCCGGCTCCGTCTGGTAGAGCCGTACGTCGTCACCGTCCGGGCTGGCCTCGTACTCCCGTCCCCGCCACTGGGCGGCATAGCCGTCCCGCATCAGTCCTCCCCGGTCCGACGCCAGAGCGGCTGGTCGCAGTCGAGGGTGGCGACCAGGCGTTCACTGCCGTCGGCGCCGATCCGCCACAGCTGCGCGCCGTGTGGCAACCGCACGCTGTCCACCTTGAACTCGGCCACCACGTCGCTGCTCTCGCCGGGGGCGAATCCGTTGCCACGGAAGGGCGGACGCTCGATCACCCAGCCCTCCATCGCCCGCATCGCCGCCTCGTTCTGCCCGCCGTACGGGATGCGGTAGAGGCTGGGCCGGTGCGCCGGCCAGCGCAGGACGTACACCTCGTCGGCGTCCCGGGAAAACGGCGAGTTGGGGTAGCCGAGGCCGAGCGCGGCGTACAGCTTCGTCGGGGTACGCAGGTGCGCGACCTCGTTGGCCCGTTGCACAAAACCGGAGACCCGGTCGTAGCCCCGGTCGAGGTAGTAGGCGAGCTGGCTCGGGGCGATCGCCTTCTGCATCATCGTCGGCCGTCCCGGGTCCTCCCGAGCCGGCGCGTACGTCGACCGTGGCGTCTCCTCCTCGGCCGGTGCCGTCGGTGCCGGCTCGGCGCTGTCCGGGTCGTCGCCGAGCCCGACCTCGGCGGCCCAGTTCGCCAGGGCGACGATCTCGCTGCCCGGAAGCTTGGCGCCGACCGGTGTACCCGGGTTGACGGCGAACGACCACGCCTCGTCCGGCCAGCGACGGATGAGCTGGACGAACTTCACCTCGACCGTCTGCACCGAGGTCGGCAGGTGGTCGGCGAGCCGCTCGGGTGAGGTGAAGACCACGACGTACGTCTCACCGTCGAGCGCCTCGGTACGCCATTCGAAGCCGTCGTCGCCCGGCCGGCTGTCGGTGGCCGACGTGTAGGCGACCGGAAGCAGCACCTTGGCGAGCAACAGGGTGGAGAGGAACGTGTCCGTGCTGCCGCCGCCCGCCGCGTCGAGCAGGCTCCGCTCGACGTCGTTGGCGGGTACGAAGTCGACGGGAAGCTGTCGGGTCGGAGCCGGATCCGGAGTACCCGCGCCGGTGTCCGGCAGGGCTGCGGTGTCCGGGCCGGTGGCTGTCGTAGGGTCCGCTTCCGGTGCCGGCACCGCCGCGCCGTTCGTCTCCGGTGCCGTGGTCGGCGGAGCGGCCGTTCCGGCGCCTGACCATGACTCGGTGGCCTGTTCCGCGCTCCCGGTCGCCCAGGCCGCCCGAGTGAGCTGCTCCGCACCGGTGACGGACCGCGCCGGGGCGGGCCGCTCCGCACCGCCGGTCGTCCACACCTCGGTCGGCTGGGCGGCGGCATCACCACCTGTCCACGCCTCGGTCGGCTGGGCGGCGGCATCACCGGTCGTCCACACCTCGGTCGGCTGGGCGGCGGCATCACCACCTGTCCACGCCTCGGTCGGCTGCTCGGAGCCGGCAGCGGACCACGTCGGCGAGGCCTGCTCCGGCACCCCGACCGACCAGGCCTGGGTGAGCTGCTCCGAGCCGGCCACGGACCACTCCGGCGTCGCCTGCTCTGCTCCGCCGACCGGCCAGGCCTGGGTGAGCTGTTCCGAACTGGCACCCGGCCACGGCTGGCCGGGCTGATCCACGCTGACGTCCTCGGCGGGCCGCCGGGGGACCGGGGTGAAGAGCGACAGATCGGGCGATCTCCCCGAATCCACCGTTGAGTCGCTGGTCTGCTCGGCGGATCCGGCGAACGTGGACGTGGGGGGCGACTCCGCCGGCCTGGACGGATCCGGTGACGCGTACCACGCGGGGGGCAGATCTGCCTCGCTGCCGGCTGATCCGGCGCGCGACACCGGCTCGACCGGGGTCGGCGGCTCGGCGGCGGCGACCGGTGCGGGGGTGACGTTGGTCGGCCCGACCGGGGCGGTCAGGCCCGACGACAGCGCCGTCTCGGGAGCTGTCGGTACGCCGTTGCCGGCTCCTGTCGGCTCAGTGGGCTGCGTACGGCGTACCGGTGTCATCCAGCCGACCGTGGCTTCCCCCGGAGCCTGCGGGTTCTGCTGGCCGTTCCGGTCACCGGGAGCCGACCTCGGGGCGATCACCGGCACGGTGGTGGCCTGGTTGGCCACGGCCGCAGGAACCGGGTCGACCGACGCTGGCGGCACGTCCGGCGCCCGGAACGGCTGCGGCACCTCGGGTGCCTGAAGCGACTGCGGCACCTCGGCCGAACGGAACGACTGCGGCACCTCGGGTGCCTGAAGCGACTGCGGCACCTCGGCCGAACGGAACGGCTGCGGCACGTCGGGCGCGCGGAGCGGGTGTGTGGGCTGGGCCGGCGGCGGGAACGAGCCGGCCGGTCCGAGGGGCCGATCGGCGAGCGTCGGCCCTCCCCCCGGCGTCCGCCGGGGTACCGCCGCGGTGGCCCGGGCCCGGGCGACCCGCTCGACCTGTTCCATCCGGGCCCGGGTCCGGCCCGGCAGTCGGACGTCGCCCCGACCGAGTTGGGAAACGAACCACGCGGGCAGGTATCCCTCGATCGGAAGCCCCGGATTGACGGCCAGCCACCATTCCGGGTTCGGCCAAGCGCCCGCCAGTTCCGTATACGCCGTACGTCGGAATGAACCGGCGCTCTCGGCCAGACACGCCTGCAAGGAGGTGGCGGAGGTGAAGGCCAGCACGTGCGTACGGCCGCCGGTGGTCCAGGTGCCCCAGCCCATCGGGGCGCGACCAGCGAGCGCGTCGGCGGAGACCGGCAGCAGCAGATCGGTACGGGCGAGCATGCGGAAGTAGAGTTCCTGGTCACCTGCCCGGAGCGCGTCCCGCATCGCGGCTTCGGTCTCGGTGGCCGCCTCCCATTCCGTCACGGCCACCTCCACTTCGCCGAACAGGCCATAAGCATCGCGTACAACCTACAAGGTAGGTCCAAGATCACAATGGTTGGCTGGCGGTGGATCCCGCGCTCGGCGATCCACCGATAGCATCCGGTGGGCGGACCCGAACCGATGGCGAACCGACCCACTGGCGGACCGAACCGATTCGGAGGCAAGTGATGCCTGGCCGGAGAATACGACTCACCCTGGTGGGCGCTGTCATCGCGGTGTCGGTACCGCTCATCTCCACCGGGCCGGCGGTCGCGGCTCCCCTGCTGCCCCCGACGGCCCTGCGTGCCCTGCCGGGCTGTGACAGCAATGAGCAGCCACCCCGACCGAGCAGCGTGGTGCCCTGGGCCCAGCAGCGGTACGCCCCGGACCGGCTGGCCCCGCTGGCCACCGGCAAGGGCATCACGATCGCCGTCATCGACTCCGGGGTCGACAAGACGAACCCGCAGTTGAGAGGCAAGATCCAGCCGGGCCGGGACTACCTGGACGTCGGCCTCGACGGCAGCCGGGACTGTGTGGGACACGGCACCGGCGTGGCGAGCATCATCGCGGCGAAAGCGATCGACGGGATGGGTCTGCGCGGCCTCGCCCCGGACGCGAAGATCCTCCCGGTGCGGGTCAGCGAACGGCGTCAGGTCGACGGCGGGGAGGAGACCGGCCGCACGGTCACCACTCCCACGTTCGCCGAGTCCATCCGGTGGGCGGTGCAGAACGGCGCCGACGTGATCAACCTCTCGGTCACCTTCCACCGCGACGACCCACTGCTCCGCGCCGCGATCGAGTACGCGCTGGCGGAGGACGTGGTGGTGGTGGCCGCCGCCGGCAACAACTTCGACAAGGGAAACCCTCGGCCGTACCCGGCCGCCTACGAGGGGGTCATCGGGGTCGGGTCGATCGGCGACGACGGCAAGATCTCGCCATTCTCGCAGCGTGGTGACTGGGTCGACCTCGTCGCCCCCGGCGGCAACGTGACGATAGCGACACCGGAACGAGGGCACAAGATCGACAACGGCACCAGCTTCGCCGCCCCGTACGTGGCGGCCACCGCAGCCCTGATCCGGGAGTACCTGCCGAACCTGAGCGCCCGCCAGGTGGCCGAGCGGCTCGTGGCGACAGCGGACCCGTCGGGCGGCAACCAGGACACCTTCGGCGCGGGAGTGCTCAACCCGTACCGGGCGGTCACCGACACCGCGCCGCCGGCCGGTCGACCGGCGGTTGGCGGGCTGCCGCCGCACGCGGAGGACCCGCTGGAGCTGGCTCGGGCCGAGCGGCGTTCGGTCGCGCAGGAGCGTGCACTCTGGGTCGCCGGACTGGCCGGCACGGTCGCCGGGTTGGCGCTGTTGCTGGCGGTGGTGGTGCCGCGTGGCATCCGCCGTGGCTGGCGGCCGGCCGCCCCGACGACGCAGTCAGCCGACCCGGCGTAGCTCGGTACGAGCCGACGTAGCTCGGTACGAGCCGACGCGCCGTGCCCGGACAACGCGGCCGGCCGACCTGGCGGCCAGCAGTCCACCTGGCGGGCCAGCCGATCCCGCGCATCGCCATGCCGCCGCGCGGACAGCACGCGCCATGCTGGACAGAGCGCCGCGCTGGACAGGCCGTCGTGCTGGACAGGCCGTCGTCATGTTCAGGTCATCGTGATCGACAGGTCATCCTGATCGACAGGCCGTCGTCATGGACAGGCCGTCGTAGCGGGCGGGCCGAAACGACAGGTGCCCCGGGGGTGCGGCGCGAGATGCGCGGCCCCCGGGGCATCCTCGGTCGGTTCGTACCGCCCCCCTGTCCCTTACTGGAACAGGCCGGTGTTCTTCTTCTCGGTGCTCAGGTAGTCCTGCGCGGACTCGTCGAGCGCCATCTTGATGTCGCGCAGCATGTTGGACAGTTCCTGCTGCGACTGACGCCACTTGGCCTGGCGCACCTGGTACGCCTGCTGCGCCTCGCCTTCCCAGGTCGAGACGAGCGGCGCCGCGTCCGACTCGAGCTGGTCCAGCTGCGAGTCGAGCGTGTTCATCGCCTTCTGGATGTCCGCGCTTGCCTGCTGCATCGCGGCGAAATTGACGACAAGAAGGCCGTCACCCATCGGAATCTTCCCTCCCCAGTGAGATCAGAGCGGCAGCGTGATGCCGGTGTTGGTAGCGGACATCCGGCTGGACGCCTCGCTGTCCGACGCGTCGTACTGCTGGCCGGACGTACGGATGGCGCCCGCGGTTTCGCGGAGCGCACGGTGCATCTGCTCCTGGTGCTGTGCCCACTGCTGCTTGACCTGCTCGAACGAGCGGCCACCAGCACCACGCCACGCGCTCTGCAGCACCTCGAGCTGGCCCATCAGGCTGCTGAGCATGCTCTGCAGCGACTGGTCGACCTGCTCGAACTTCTGGGCGGTCTGCTGCATCACTGCGGCTTCTGCCTGCGTCTGGGACACCCCGACGTCACCCCGCTTCCTTGACTAGTTCCTTCTTCCGGACGGTCCACTGCGGACCTTCCGGCTCATGCCCTGGCCGTGCCGGATTCGGCACGGGCACGGCATTCAGTTCTGTAGCTGACGGTAGCGGGCGAGGGCAACACTTGGGTACCCCCTCTTGTCCGCCGGTTGAACAACCCATACCGTCACGACCGTCGATCCGGTCGACATCGTCGCTGAACAGCCTATTCGAGCGCTATCAGTTATTGCTGCCCCGGCGTGTTCCGGGCCGCCTCCGGATCCAGTGCCGCACCGGTCGGCACCAACGACACCAGGCTGGCCGGCATCCGTACCGGACGCACACCGCCGTATCCCAGCGTGCCCAACACGTCGGCGCTGGCCACCGGGTGCCGCTGGCCCAGGTCGGTGATGACCGAGATGGCACCGCCGGTCGCGCCCGGAGCGGCGGCGGCCTCGACCACCACGCCCCGGCCCGGCGTCACCAGGACGTGGTCGGCGAGTCCGGCGCCCTGCGGCGACCGGGCGGTGGTCTGGGTCGTGTTCGCCAGATCAGGCAGGTCGGCACCGACCCTGACCTGTTTCACCCCATTGTCGTCCTGGACGTCGGCGCAGACCACGCTGCTCTCCGACGCCACGATCTTCGGAATGGTGGCCGGCGGCGCGCCCTCGTCGGGCGGGAGCAGGTCATCGGACTTCGTGGTGTTCGCGTACGTGCCCGGAGACATCCGGCCCACGTCGCCCTGCTGCCCGAGCCCGGCGACCAGCAAACTGGCCTGCAACTCGGTGATGGTGGCCAGACCGTCGCTCTTGACCACCATGTACTGCTTCACACCGCCCGGCGGTTCGACGTAGAAGACGTCCCCGATCCGGGCGTCCGGCACCACCTGGGACGGCTGGCCGGCCAGGGCGATCGGCACCCGGGCCAGATCCGCTCCGGCGGGCAGCGCGTTGAGCAGGGCCGGTGCCACCGGCACCTGCCGCTGGCCACTCCAGCCGAGCGCGTTGACAACCGGCTGCTTGTCCCGGATCAGGTGCCGGCGGTTGTGCCAGACGAGGTAGAGGGATCCGCTCGGGTGCAGGGCGAGCAGCGCCTCCTCCCCCATCGTCGTCCCGCCCGGCGCGGCGCTGCCGATCAGCAGTGCCGACTGCGCCGGTTGCGCGCCCGTGCCGGGCTGCGGCCCGGAGCAGACCGTCCACTCCTTGGTGATCAGCCGGTTGCGCGGCGCCACCGAGTCGGGGGCGTTCGGAATCCCCAGCGGGGCCCCACGGGGCGCGCCCTCCAAGGACTTGCGTGACACCGACACCGTCTTGGCCTGGCCGCCCTGGCCGACGATCAGCAACGCCGACGTGTAGTTGACAACCGGCCGCAGCTTTTCCTCGAAGTAGACGTACTGGGCGCCCGACTCCTTCTCGACGATGACCACGTTCGGGTCTTTCCACTTGGTGGCCCCACCGCCGACGAACAGGCCGTACACCACCGCGCCACCGACCGCGATCAACGCGACCAGCACACTGGCCAGGGTGGCACCGGCCGCGCGTCGGAACGGCGACTGCGCGGGGTCGGTCTCCCGCATCACCAGCGCGCCCACCACCCGCTGGACCATGAACTGGTACGAATGCAACTGGTCCTGCCGTGACGGCATGCGGGCCCCCTCTCCGGTTGTCCGGCCCATACGATAGGCCCCTGAGCGAATCGCGGGGGGTACGCCCACCGGCGACGCCCATTCAGGGGAGGCTATCGCGGTGACGCTAACTGCGGCAGACAACAAGACCCGGCCCACCGGAGGCAACCGACTGGACCGGTCGGCACCGGCGCCGCTACCGGCGGCGTCCACTCCGGGCCGTTCCGGCCCGTTCGGCGTACGGGCTGGGCAGATCGTCACGCTGCAGGTCGCGGTGGCGCTGGTCATCGCCGCCCTCGGCCACGGTGCGCTGGCGATGGTCGGTGCCGTGCTGGCCGCCCTCGTGCTGGTGCTGCTCACCTGGATCCGGCTGCGCCGCCGCTGGCTGTTCGAGTGGATCGGCATCGGCATGCGCTACTCCGGCCGGCAGCGCACCCTCCGCGCGTCGGCGCCACCGGAGGCACTGCTCGACCTGGTCAATCCCGGTGCCACGGTGCTACCCGCCGAACTGGCCGGAGACGCCGCCGCCATCGTCAGCGACGCCTACGGCCTGACCGCCGTCTTGGAACTGGGCGACCAGGTCGGCATGCTGACCGACAGCCCGCAGACCCTGCTCTCCCCGGCCAGTCTGCTTCCGGCGGCGAGCGCGGAGACCCCGCCGACCCGGATCCAGCTGCTGATCGCCGGTGGGCCCGCGCCGACCCTGAGCGCCGGCGGCGGCACCCCCGCGAACTCGTACCGTCAGCTCACCGACGGCCGACTCCTCGGCCACGAGCGGGTCCTGCTGGCCGTCCGGGTGCTGCGGGCCGACGGCTGGTCCGACGAGGACCTGCGACGCGCCCTCTCCAGCGCGGTCCGCAAGGTGAGCCGCCGACTCAAGCCGGTGCCGAGTCGGGCGTTGGGCGAGCGGGCGGCGCTCGACGTACTCGCCGAGCTGGCCCACCACGACGGTGCGCAACCGGGCCGGGAGAGCTGGCAGGGTGTGCAGCTCGGCGGCCTGGTGCAGACCACCTTCCGGCTGCGGCGTTGGCCGGACCTGCGGACCGAGAACGGCCGCCGGTTCATTCCCCGGCTGATGGCGTTGCCGGCCACCGCGACCACGGTCTCGGTCAGCGCCGGCCCGTGGGTGGGCGGCGGCTCCGAGACGGTCCGGGTGGACGTGACGGTACGACTCGCCGCCACCACCGCCCCGGCGTTGGCGACCGCGGTCCAGGCGCTGCGTCGGCTGCTCCAGACCCAGCACGCCCGCGCCCGACGGCTGGACGGGGAACAGCTCGACGGGGTGGCCGCCACCCTGCCGCTGGGTGTGCTCGGTGCCGGACCGCTGGCCGCGAACCCGGACGCCACGATGGCGGCGTCCGCTGTGGACGCGTTGGACCTGCCGATCGGCCTGGCCGGCCTGATGATCGGCGCCAACCGGCATGGTTCGGCGGTGCTCGCCCGGCTGTTCCGGGCGGAGACCACCCGGGTCGTGCTGATCGGCGGGGTACGCGCCGCGCAGCTCATCACGTTGCGGGCGATGGCGCTCGGTGCCCGGATCGTCGTGCAGACCGCCCGTCCGCGCGCCTGGGAACCGTTCGTCCGGGGAGCCAGCGGGCCGGGCTCGCCGATCGCGCTCATTCCGCCGGGGCGGCCGGTCGGCGGTCCGCCCGGCAGTCAGCTCCAGCCGCTGCTGGTCGTGGTCGACGTCGGGCCGGTCGCGGCCGACTCCCAGCCCGGGCCGGGTTGGCAGGCCAGCCTGGTGGTACGCGACGAGTTGGCTCCGGTAGACGTCGACGCCGTCTCCCGGGCCGACCTGGTGGTGCTGCAGCCACTGCGGCCGCACGAGGCCCAGCTGGCCGGCCTGGCGCTCGGACTCGGTGACTCGGCGAGCTGGTTGACCCGGATCCAGTCCGACATGGTCGGCGTGATCAACCGGCGGGTGCTGCGCTGGGCGCTGCTCTCCGCCACCCCGATCGAGCAGCAGCTGATCGGTCCACCCGCCCGGTTCTGAGCCGTACCGGGCCGGGCTCGGTCCGTCCTTCCGTGTTGTCCGAATGCGTTCCAGGTCGTCGTCGTACAGACTGTCGCAATGGCCGACCAGGAGAGTGTTCCGACGCTGTGTCAGACCGTGCTCGACTGCACCGACGCCAGGGCGCTGGCGGAGTTCTACCGGTCGCTGTTGGGCCTGGTCTACCGGCCCGGCGACGAGCCGCCGGAGGCCGGACAGCCGGACGAACGCGGTCGTGACTGGCTCGTGCTGCTCACCCCGCAGGGCGCCCGCCAGATCGCCTTTCAGCAGGTCGCCGAGCTGCCGGAGTCGACCTGGCCGCAGGCCGGGGTGCCACAGCAGTTACACCTGGACATGACGGTGGCGTCGGTCGAGGAACTGCGGGTGCAGCACGAACGGGTGCTACGCCTCGGCGGTCGCCTGCTGCGGGACGCCATCGACGACCCTGACGAGCCCCTGCGGGTGTACGCCGATCCGGCAGGTCACCCGTTCTGCGTCTTCGTCGCCTGAGCCGGCGGAACCGTCCCCTGCGGCGGGCGATCCTCTCGCCTGGCGGTGGTGATCACGACGGGTTTGGCCGGCCAGGGCGAGCCGGCGTCTTCGCGATCATCGATCTGTCCCGTCGGCCCGGTGACTCCGCCCGGGTTCGCGAAGTCGTGGAAGAACCGTGCGACCGACTCGTTCGATAGGGGGAATTCGTGACACCATCGCCCGCATGGATTTCCTGAAGGGTCCTCTGATTCGGCTGGTCAGCACCGCCGTGGCCTTCTGGCTCGCGACGCTCGTCATTCCGGGCATCACCCTGAACACCGACTCGATCCTCGGCGCGATCGGCACCCTGCTCCTGGTGGCGGTCATCTTCGGCGTGGTCAACGCGGTCCTCCAGCCGATCATCAAGACCCTCGGCTGCGGCCTGTACGTGCTGACCCTGGGTCTGATCGCACTGGTGGTGAACGCGCTGCTCTTCATGCTCACGGGCGCGATCGCCGAACAGTTGACGCTGCCGTTCGACGTGGACGGCTTCTGGCCGGCGGCGGTGCTCGGCGCGCTCTTCGTCAGCCTGGTCACCTGGCTGCTCGGCCTGGTCCTCGACCGCGACTGAGTCGCCCCGACCGGAATCCGGCGACCACTGGTCGGGAATTGGCTCGGGGCTGTCCGGCAGGACGGCGATACCGTCGCGGACGTGCTGACCCTGACCCGTGACGACGGTTACGAGATCTCCGACGACGCCGGCCGCCTGGACGTGGACCGGGTGCACCACTGGCTCTCCACCGACGCGTACTGGGCGCGCGACCGGCCGCGTGACGTGATGCTCCGGGCGATCGAGGGCTCCTGGGTGTACGGGGTGTACCGGCCCGACGACCAGGCCCAGGTGGCGTTCGCCCGGGTGGTCACCGACGGCGCCACCTTCGCCTGGCTCTGCGACGTCTACGTCGACCGGGCCGAGCGGGGGCGCGGACTGGCCCGGTGGCTCGTCGGCGCGATCCGGGACCAGCTGGCGGGGCTGCGGATGCGCCGGATCCTGCTCGCCACCAACGACGCGCACGGGCTGTACGGGCCACTCGGCTTCCAGCCGGTGGTCAATCCCGAACGGTGGATGGAGCACTTTCCCCAGGCGCAGGTGACGCCGCTCACCGGAAAGGGGCCTGACGGCGATGAGCCCCTTACGGTGGAGCTATGAACCAGGTACGGCGCGGATATCTCTACGGGCTCGGGGCGTACGGCCTGTGGGGGTTCTTCCCGCTCTACATCCGGCTGCTCAAGCCGGCCGGCCCGATCGAGATCCTGGCGCACCGGGTGGTCTGGTCGGTGCTCTTCGTCGCCCTGCTGCTGGCGGCCGCCCGTAACTGGCGTTTCCTGCTGAACCTGCGCCGCCGACCGGCCGCGCTCGCCGGGGTCACCCTCGCCGCCGCGCTGATCGGAGTCAACTGGGGCACCTACATCTACGGCGTCAACTCCGAGCGGGTGGTGGAGACCGCACTCGGCTACTTCATCAACCCGCTGGTCGTGGTCCTGCTCGGCGTCTTCGCACTGGGTGAGCGGCTGCGGCCGGCGCAGTGGGTCGCGCTCGGCATCGGCGGGCTCGCGGTGGTGGTGCTGACCGTCGACTACGGCCGACTGCCGTACCTGGCGCTGACCCTGGCGCTCAGCTTCGGCGGGTACAGCCTGGTCAAGAAGCGACTCGGGCTGCCCGCCGCCGAGGGCATGTTCGTCGAGTCAGCCGTACTGGCACTGCCCGCGCTGGCCTACCTGGGTTGGCTGGTCTGGCACTCCGACTCCACGTTCGGACACGTCTCGGCCGGACACACCGCACTGCTGATGCTGGCCGGGGCGGCCACCGCCATCCCGCTGCTGCTCTTCGCCGGCGCGGCGAACCGACTCACCCTGACCGCGTTGGGCACCCTGCAGTACCTCGCCCCGATCCTCCAGCTCGTCTTCGGCGTACTCGTCTTCCACGAGCCGATGCCGCCGGCCCGGCTGGCCGGGTTCGCGTTGGTCTGGCTCGCCCTGGTCGTCTTCACCCTGGACGGGATCCGGCAGGTGCGGCGGTCCCGCGCCGCGCTGCTCGCCGCCACCCCGGAGCCGGCCGCCGCGACCGCCGTCCGCTGACGCGGAACGGACCGGCCGGATCGATGCCAGCCAGGGCGACGCGTCGGCGGAGGGCGCGGCCACGGCGGCTCGGCGTGCCGCACGACGAGGCACGAGACTAGTTGGTTCCGCTGGGTTCAGGTGTCCTGGAGGAAGGACTCGGCTTGGCGTTGGAGGGCCGGTGGGGCGACGGACCAGATCCGGCTGCCCATCACCTCGCGTAGCTTGACCACCTTCACCACCCTGGGGGTGTTCCTGCGCAGGCCGACGTGCATCCAGAGTTGGTCCAGGTCGGTGTACGGGAGGTCCCAGGCGTATCCGATGCTCGACTCCACCGCGCCGACCGGTTCCTGGGGCGGGACGTGCACCTCGTCGGCGGTGGCGGCGGGGGCGATGTCGATGAGGGTGAGGCCGAGTCGTTCGACGATGTCGCGGAGCAGTCTCCGGTGATTTTCGACGGTATCGGTCGAGGGCGGCTCGCCGTCGAAGAACAGCGCGAGCACCCAGCCGGACTCACCGGTGCGCGCGAGGTCCAGGACGAGACGCGTGCCAGTGGTGTCGGCGAAGGTACGGTGCGCGATACTCTTCGCCGCTCCGGGCCCCTCGACACGAGGAGCGTCGTCGAGCTGGAGCATGTCGAGCAGTCGGCGTAGCTGGTCGGATGTCAGCTCTCCGCGGGAGAGCACCCGGAGCGCGGGCCAGAGCATGACGGAACCTCCCTCTTCCCGGTCTCCACGGTTCACACGATCAAGTTCCGGGACGGCACACTAGCCGCGGTCACCGGCGGGTGGACCATCCAGACGTTCGGCTCCCAGTACGACCCGACGCCCGCCTCCCGGTCGATCGACACCGTGGCGAGACACTCGGGGAAGACGTACTCGCCGGACTCGGGGAAGACCATCCCGGTCCACGACTCCCAGTCGGAGACCTTGGCGGTGATCCCGAACGACTCCGGCAGCGCACCGGCGACCCGGGCCCCGAGCCGCTCGTGCACCCGCATCCACGGGTCGAACAGCAGCCCGTCCTCCCGCCGCCACTGGATGTAGCGCTCGATCGGGGTGAGCGGGTAACGCTCCTTCCACGAGGGGCGGACCGGCGCGACCAGGTGGGTGAGCCCCTGCCGCTGGGCGATGGTCCGCATCGCACCGAGGATCTCGGTGGCCAACCCACGGCTGCGGTTGCCGCGCGGGATCTCGGCGGCCAGCGCGCAGAGCGTGTTCACCGGTGCACCCGCCCGCCCCTGCGCGAAGACCAGTTCGAGCGCCGGGTCGAAGCCGGCTGGCAGGTGCGCGTCGACACCGTCCCAGCCGAACGGGCCGGTGTGGCCCTCGGCGACCACCTCGTCGGCCTCCTCGTCGTAGAGCACGAACTGGAAGTCGGGGAACTCGTCGTCCAGCAGGTCCCAGAACCGGTCCGCCACGTTGCCGTGCATGTTGTACTCCGGCCACACGTCCAGCGAATTGATTTTGCGCTTCCAGAGGTCCGGCCGCTCAGTCACGGTGTACATGCTGATCATGAAATTCTCCCTGCCAGGAACGTCCACGACCCGGTCCGGACCGCAGATGGAGGTGTCTACCGGGGGCAGCCGTGGCCGGTCAACCGGTTAACCGGCCGCCGCGCCGCCCGGTTGCCCGGCCACGACGGCCGTACCGGCGCCACGGCCGTACCGGTTCAGCGAGGGTCGGATCCGGGCAGGCAGCCCGATTCAGCGCGGGTCGGATCCGGGCAGGCGGGACCGGGTCAACGAGGGTCGGACGTGGGTGTGACGCCGGCGCGCAGGGCGTCGTACAGCTCTTCCAGCCGGGCGCTCTGGGTGGCTAGGTCGAAGTGCGTCGCCACATGGTGCCGGGCCTGCTCACCGAGCCGGCTCCGCAGGTCGTCGTCGGTGAGCAGCCGGCGGATGTTGGCCGTCAGGGCCGCCCGGTCGCCCTCCGCGCCGAGCAGGCCGGTCTCGTCGTGCCGCACCGCCTCCGGAATTCCACTGTGGTACGTCGACACGGCCGGCACGCCCAGACTCGCCGCTTCCAGGATCGTCGTCGGCAGTCCCTCGGACTCGCCGTTCGGCGCGGTCTTCGAGGGCGAGACGAAGACCTTCGACTCGGTCATGTGCCGGCGCACCTCGGCCGGGTCCTGGGCGCCGAGGAACGTCGCGTCCAGCCCGAGCGCGGCGGCCCGCTCGCGGACCGGCTGTTCCAGCGGCCCGGTGCCGACGAACAGCACCCGCGGCCGGGGTACGTCGAGCCTGCCGACCGCCTCGACAAGGTCGTCGATGCCCTTCTTGGCCACGAACCGGCCGACGAAGAGCAGATCCCACCGCTTCTCCGTCGGTGCTGGCGGTGGCGGGATCGGTACGCCGGTGTGGTGCACCCGTATCTTTGCCGGATCGGCGCCGAGTGCGACCGCCCGGTCCCGGATGAACCCGGAGACGGCGAGAATCACGCTGGCCCGCTCGAACATCTGCCGCAGGTTCCGTCGGTAACGGGCGCCGCGCCAGCCGGGCTCACCGGGCAGCCGGGTCACGTCGTATCCGTGCAGGGTGACCACCAGCGGCACGCCGAGCTGCGCGGCCGACCGGCTGACCAGCCAGCCGTCGTTGCCGAAATGGGCGTGCACCACGGCCGGCCGCAACGCGGCCAGCCGGTCGCGCAGCCGGGACCCGCTCCCGGTCAGCTTCAGCTGCAGGAGCGCACCCCGGTCCAGGGCGGTGTCCGGATAGACGATGACGTCGCTGTCGGCGGCGACGGCCGAGTCGACCTTGACCGCGCCGAGATAGACCGGACGCCACCGGGTCAGCGCGGCACCGTGGTTGCGGACGAAGGTCTCGGAACCGGCGAGCAGGTGACTCCGCCAGATCACCAGGGTCCGGTCAGCGGACATCACGCTCGGCTTCGCCCACCGGACGCCAGTCCGCCGGCGCCGGCCCGAACCCGGGCACCACGTCGGCCCCGGAGCCGGAGTTGGCCTCGGCGGCCTGCCGCCGACGGTTGAGCACCAGGTCCCGGAGCGTACGCCGCAGCTGCGGCGGGATCATCCAGATCTGCAGGAAGGTCAGGTAGTCGATGAACCCGGGCCGACCGTGCCGGCGGGCCTCGCCGAGCAGCGTCCGGAACGCCTTCGGGCTCCGGGTCGGCGCCGCCATCGAGCTGATCACGCTCATCGTCAGCGCAGCGTACGCCCTCGGCGTGAGCAGCGGACGGGTGCGCCGCAGCCACTCCAGCTGGTGCTCCCAGGAGAGTCCGTCGCTGATCCGGGGCCGGTTCTCGTCCTGATACCAGACGACCAGCGGCTCGGCGGCGATGACCAGATCGACGTCGGAGTGGCTCAACGCCCGCAACGTCCAGTCGAGTTCCTGCAGCCGCCGCAGACCGACGGTGAACGGCACCCGGCGCAGCAGCTCGGTCGGGGCCAGGATCGTCGAGGTCTGGATGAAGCCGTCGCCGTGGAACAGGCCCCGCCGGACCGTGAGGTACTCGCTCAGTGGCTCGTCGGCGGCCGGCAGCCGACGCGGGATGACAAACTCGGCACGCGGCGTACGGTTGACCAGCCGGCTGGCGACGATCGGCGTCGGCACCCGGGCGGCCTTGGCGAGTTCCAGCTGGACGGCGAGCTTCTCCGGCAGCCACTCGTCGTCGTCGTCGAGCAACGCCGTCCACGGCGCCCTCGCCTCCCGTACGCCCACGTTGCGGGCGTTCGGGGCGCCCTGCGACTCGGGCAGCGCGACAACCCGCAGTCGGAGGTCGTCGAGGGCGGTGAGCGCCTCGCGGGTCATGTCGTCGGGTCCGTCGATCACGACGATGACCTCGATGTCGTCGACGGTCTGGGCGAGCACACTGCGGACCGCGCGGGTCACCAGCTCCGGTCGGGACCGGGTCGGGATCACCACACTGACGTTGGGTGTAGCGGACATGAAGACCTGCCAACTCCGACATGAATTCGAGGGGTAAATTTCCTGACCGGCCCCGTACGACGACCGGCGCGGTCCGTTACGCGTCGAGGGAGAGGGCTGCGTAATGCCCTCGAAACACTATTGGCCGGCCGCGACGTGAAGGTTGATTCTGTGCGGCGAATAGACGTACATCCCGGAAGCAGCAGCCTGCCAATGGGTGTCCATTGGGTGACGTGAACCTCGCTGAGCTGCGGATATAGTCCACAGCAAACATGTCGCCAGTACGACGGAGGAACGGCGCCACGGTGACGTGCCAGGGTTGCACACCGCGCACCGCACCCGGGTTCACCGTTCAATAGGTTGCCGTACACTCGCCGGAGATTTCGGTCGGGATCCCGGGAATCGGAGAATCATGGAACCCAATGACGGTACGGCGGCGGTGCGCGGCGCCCGTGGCCGCGTCGTCATGCTCGTCGACAACGGCGTGGAGGGCGACTCCCGGGTCCAGAAGACCGCCCGCTCGGCCGCCGAGGCCGGCTGGGACGTGACACTGCTCGGCTGCTCCCCGACCGACCGGGAACAGCGCTGGTGGCTGGGCCCGGCACTCGTCCGGCTGCTCCCGATGCCGGGTGCCCGGCCCGCCGCCCCGTCAGCCGGTGCCGTCCGGTCGGGTGGCGGTACCCCGGCCGTCCCGCCGCAGGGAAGCGGCGTGGGCACCGGCCGGACCCGGCGTTCGCCACGGGAGTGGCTGCTCGCCCGGGGCGGACTGCCGCTGCGGGCCGCACGGCTGGCCCGTCGGCCGCTGGAACACGCCCAGGTCCGCCTCTGGCGGGCCGTCCAGGGCGACCGGGCCTGGCGGCGACTCGAACCGGGGTTGTGGAACTACGAACGGGCCTTCGGGCCGGTCATCGACGAACTGGCGCCGGACCTGATCCACGCCCACGACTTCCGGATGCTCGGCGTCGGTGCCCGGGCGCGGGAGCGGGCCCGCGCCGCCGGCCGCCCGGTCCGGCTGCTCTGGGACGCGCACGAGTTCCTGCCGGGGGCCAGGCCACGCCGGGACAACGCCCGCTGGCTCCCCGCCCACCTCGGCTACGAACGCGAGTACGCGCCGTACGCCGACGCGGTGGTGACGGTCTCCGAGGCGCTCGCCGACCTCCTGCGGCGGGAGTACACGCTGCCCGCCCGGCCCGGCGTCATCCTCAACGCGCCCGCCGTCACACCGGCCGCCGACGGCGGAGACGGAGCAGTGCCGGACCTGCGGCAGCTCTGCGGACTCGACGGATCCACCCCACTGCTCGTCTACGCCGGTTCGGCGGCGGTCCAGCGCGGTCTGGACACCGTCGTCGAGGCGCTGCCCCAACTGCCCGGGGTGCACCTGGCCCTGGTCGTCGGCGACCCGCACGCGCCGTACGTCCGTCACCTGGTCGCCGCCGCGAGCCGGCTCGGCGTGGCGGACCGGGTGCACGTCCAGCGTTACGTGTCGCCGTGGCAGGTGGTGCCGTTCCTCTCCTCCGCCGACGTCGGACTGATCCCGCTGCACCACTGGCCCAACCACGAGATCGCGCTGATCACCAAGTTCTTCGAGTACGCGCACGCCCGACTGCCGATCGTGGTCAGCGACGTACGGACGATGGCGGAGACGGTCCGGGCCACCGGCCAGGGCGAGGTCTTCCGGGCCCGGGACGTGACCGACCTGGTCCGGGCGGTCCGGGCGGTCCTCGCCGACCCGGCGCGCTACCGGGCGGTCTACGACGGGCCGGACTCGCCACTGCCGGGCTGGACCTGGGACGCCCAGGCCCGCCGGCTCGACGCGCTCTACCGCGAACTGCTCACGGCGGAGCAGGTTCCGCAGGCACCGACCGTGGAGGCGAACGTCCGATGAGGACCCCGGATGTCACGGTCGTGGTGCCGGTCTACAACACGATGCCGTACCTGACCCGGTGCATGGACTCGCTGTTGGAGCAGACGATCGGCCTGGACCGGCTGCAGATCGTCGCGGTGGACGACGGGTCGACCGACCGCAGCGGCCGGGAACTGGACCGGTACGCCGAACGGCACCCCGACGTCGTCACCGTCATCCACCAGCCGAACTCGGGCGGGCCGGCCGGCCCGTGCAACCGCGCCCTCGACGTCGCCACCGGCCGGTACGTCTTCTTCGTCGGTGCCGACGACCACCTCGGCCTCCAGGCGCTGGAACGGCTCGTCACCGCCGCCGACACGTACGACTCGGACGTGGTGCTCGGCAAGGTGGTCGGGGTCAACAGTCGGCACATCTACCAGGACATCTTCGCCCGCAACGAGGCCGACCTCAGCCTCTTCGACTCCCCACTGCCGCGCTCGCTGGCGAACACCAAACTGTTCCGACGGGAACTGCTGGAACGGCACGGCATCCGCTACCGGGAGGACCTGCGGATCGCCAGCGACCTGCCGTTCACCCTGGAGGCCTGCTACCGGGCCCGGCGCATCTCGGTGCTCGCCGACTACGAGTTCTACTACGCGGTACGCCGGTTCAGCGCCACGAACATCACCTACCTGAGCCGCCACCTGGAGCGGCTGGACACCATCGAGACCCTGATGGCGTTCATCGCCGACCTGATCGAGCCGGGCAAGCAGCGGGACGCGGTGATGGCCCGCCGGTTCGACCACGAGATCGCCAAGCTCGTCGAGGACGACCTGCTCCGCCTCGACCGGGACACCCAGCAGGCCATCCACGCCCGGGTCGGGCGGCTGGTCGGGGCGTACCTGACCGAGGAGATCGGCCACCAACTCGGCGCGGAGACCCGGATCCGGCTGGCCCTGACCCGGGACGGTCAACTCGACGACCTGCTCGCGGTGCTCCGACAGGACGCCGAGGTCGGGGTACCGTCCACCGTGGTCGAGGGACACCGCCGGTACGCGGCGTACCCGGGGTTCCGGGATCCGGCGCGCGGACTGCCGGACAGCTGTTTCGAGGTGACCGCCGTTCCGGAGTGGTCGGCGAAACTCGACGTCACCGAACTGGGCTGGGAGACCGACGAGCAGGGCCGGCGGGTGCTGACGCTGCGCGCGTACAGCCCGCTGCCGGAACTGACGACGGCCGGGACCGACGCGTTGACGGTGAGTGCCGAGGAGATCCCGGCGGAGACGGTGGTCACCGCCGACGGCACGGCCGGTACCCGGCTCCGGATCCGGTTCCGCGCCGAGGACCTGCTCGCGGGCAGCGGCCCGACCGGTCGGCGGCGGATCGTGTCGGCCCAGATCGGCGCCTTCGACCCGGCCCGCGCCCTCGGCGCGAACAGCGCGAACGGGGCCGGCGGCGCGGCCGCGCTGCGGGCGACCCGGCTGGCCGGGGCGGTGCCGCTGGTACGTCGGCGCGGCGCCCGCCTCTATGTGCTGACCCCGGTCCGGGACGAGTCCGGCCGGCTGATGATCTCCGTCGTGCCGGTCACCCCCGGCCGGGTCACCGCGCGGCTGCGCCAGAAACTCCGCCGCCGCTGAGCCCGCGAACGGCAGCGGACCCGCGAGCGGCAGCGGGGCCGGGCGAACGGCAGCGGACCCGCGAGTGGCGCCGGACCGGCGAACGTCAGCGCGAACGTCCGGGGCGGCGGGGCGAAACTCGCTGGCCAGGGAATGCGGCTCGGGGCTACAAAGGCGCGTGACCGCCTGGACCCTGGCTCCGGAAGCCTTCGACTCGCCCGACGCGACCCTGCTGCGCCGTGACTACTACGCCGACGTCGCCAGCAGCTACTGGCAGCGACCCGCCACCCCGGCGGAGGTCGACGAGGGGCTGGCCGGCGACAACGCGCCGCTGCTCACGCCACCGACCGGCCAGTTCGTCGTCGGACGGTACGCCGGTACGCCGGCCGCCTGCGGCGGAGTGCTGATGCTGGACGCCGAACGTGCCGAACTGACCCGGGTCTACGTACGTCCCGCGTTCCGGGGCCACGGTGGCGGTCGGCTGCTGCTGGGGCTGCTGGAGGAGCAGGCCCGACTGCTCGGCGCCAGCCGGATGGTGCTCAACACCCGTCTCGACCTGACCCGGGCCCGGGCGCTGTACCTCAGACACGGCTACGTCGAGATCCCGGCGTACCGCACCGGTCCCTACGTCGAGGTCAGCTACGGCAAGGAACTCGACCCGGAACGACGAGACACACGGATTCCGGGCGGCCCTGTCCGGCACCAGTCCGTGCGCTGACCGGTGACCCGGCAGGGACCGGAAGTCCCGGTCGGTACCGGGACCGCCGGCCCCGCCGAGCACCGCGCCGCGCAGCCGGGCCGGTCAGCCGAGCGCGGTGGCGAGTTCCTCGTACGTCGGCGCGAGGCGGTGCAACGTGCCGGCCGCCGAGGCCGTGTCGCCGGCCACGACGTCGTACTGGAGGCTGCCGACCAGCCGGGCCTGCCGGGCAGCCACCGTGGCGGCGGCGTCGAGCCCGAGTCCGGCGAGGGCGGTCGCGGCGTCGCTGAGCCGCCGGGCGCCGACCCGGATCGCGAAGTGGGCCAGGAATCCGTGCACCTCGGGATCCAGCCCGGCGACGAGCCGCTCGGCCAGCAACTCGACCGCGGCGGCACCACCGACGGTGCCGGGCGGTACCGGAACGTCGTGCAAGCCGCGCAGCCAGCTGACCGCCCCGGGCAGCGCCGCCCGCAGTGCCTCCTCGGTGGAGATCTCCCGGACCCGCACGAAGTCACTGCGCATCGTGTACGGCGTGGTCCGGTATCCGATGGTGTCGGCCCGCCACGCCGCGAGGAACTCCCCGGTCGGCAGGGTGGCGTACGGGTGGCCCTGCGGGTCGTGGAAGGTGACCCGGTCGGCGTCGACGTCCAGCACCTCGACGAAGTGGTCCGCCTCGATCGGGCCGGTCATCCCGGGCTGGTGCCGGAACAGCCCCATCTCGACCGGACCGACCAGGACCGGGGCGACCTTGACCGCGTCGCGCAACAGCGCCAGGGCCTGCTCCGCGTCGTCCGAGCCCTGCCGGTGGCAGGTCCAGCCGAGCAGCCCGATCGCGTCGTCGAGTCCCCGATCGGGGTCCCAGCCGTACGGGTCGAACAGCGGCAGTCGTCCGGCGAGCAGTTCGAAGCCGAACGGCGAACCGGTCAACACCTCGATCACCGACGGCGTGGGCGCGGCGGCGCCGAGCACCATGGCCAGTGAGTTGGCATAGCAGTACGGTCCGGAACCGGTGTAGGGATGCATCGTCAGCTTCCTCCAGGCAGGTCGGGACGTCACGTCAGGTCAGGGCGGGACGTCAGAACGTCAGGTCAGGGCGAGACGTCAGAACGTCAGGTCAGGGCCTCGGGGCGGGGCGGGGCTCAGCCGGTCGCGACGGGGTAGGTGACGTCGACGGCGGCGCCGCCGGTACCGGGCCAGATCTCGACCGGGCTACCGACGCAGGTCAGCCGCTGTGCGTCGAGCCAGACCTCCACCGCGTCGTACGCCCGCAGGACGTCGGGGAAGTCCGCGTCGACCCCGGCTACCGGCAGGAACACGTCGGTCCCGGCCGGCGAGAGCCGTACCCGCAGGTCGCCGTCGGGCTCCACCGAGCCGGTGAAGGCGATCGCGACCTCGACCGGGCCGTCACTGTCCCGGGTCACCAGGCCGTGGAAGTACACCAGCGTCGGCCCGTCGGACGACAGTCCGGCCGCCCGCAGCCGGGCCCGGATCCGCTGCTCCGTGTCGGCGACGAAGTCCGACAGTCCGTCGACGTGTGTCCGCTGTTCCCGGCAGAGCAACTTGCGTTCCGGCCGGGCCCGCAGCATCGGCGTACCGGCGACCGGGCGGTCGGCGTCGGCGAGCGCCTCGACCAACTCCCGCCGCCGCCGGAGTTGCTCCTCCTGGGCGGCGAGCCAGGCCCGCAGCTCCGCCTGCCGCGCCGGCGGGTCGAGCGGCAACAGCGTCGCGACCCGGGCCAGGGACAGCCCCAGCCCACGCAACCGCCCGATCAGCCGCCCCCGGGACACCTGGTCGCGGTGGTAGCGGCGGTACCCGGTGCCGGGATCGACCCGGACCGGCACCAGCAGGCCCTGCTCGGCGTAGAGCCGCAACGCCTTCGGCGACAGCCGGGTGGCCGCCCCGAACTCGCCGGGCAGCATCAGCTCCACATCGTTCACCCGGTCAGCCTGGACCCTTCCCCAGGGGCGAGGTCAACCCGGTACGAGCGGCAGCCGGCTACGGCACGTCGTAGGCGAGCAGCGGGGTGTTGTCGTACCGGAGAAGCTCCAACCGGACCAGTTCGGAGCGGGTGAACCGGGTCACCCCGGTGAAGGTGGCGTCGTCGCCCGGTGCGGCGAGCCAGGAGCCGACCTGCTCCGTCTCGCCGTTCGGCCCGTGCGCCACCAGCCGGAACGTGTACGCCTTCGTGTAGTCGGCCGTCTCGGCGTACTGGCAGCGCATCGTCACCACGGTGCCCCACCGGGTCCCGTCGAAGCCGATCTCGGCGGTGACCGGCACACCGCCCCGGACCGGTTCCATCGCCACCATCCGGACCTCGACCCCGGTGCCGGAGTCGCCCCGGTCGAAGGGCCAGGCCAGGCCGAGGGCGACAACCACGGCCATCGCGGTGGCAGCCAGCGCCACCCCGACAGCCCGGGCGTTACGCCGTTCCCGGCGACGCTGTTCCCGGGCCGCGTCGAGCAGCTCCGTCAGCCGCTCCTCCCCGCTCGGCGGCACGGCGATCCGGTCCAGGTTGGCCGGATCCAGCCGCCCCAGCAGACCCGGCAGTACGGCGATCTCGGCGACCGCCTCGCGACAGGTCGCACAGGTGGCGAGGTGCCGCTCGTAGGCTGCCCGCTCGGCGGGAGAGAGGGCACCGAGCACGTACGCGCCATCGTCGTGGGCGTGTTCACACCGCATCACCCGGTCACCCCCATCTCGGCGAGTATCAGACGTAGAGATCGCAGCGCGTAGTGCGTCCGCGATTTGACCGTGCCCGGTGGAATACCCAGCCGGGCTGCCGCCTCGGTCACCGAACGGCCCTGGTAGAAGCACTCCACCAGCACCTCCCGGTGGGACGCCGAGAGCCGGTTGAGCGCCTCCGCGACCGTCCACGCCTCCACCGCCCGGTCCGCCTCGTCAACCACCGGCGGCGGCTCGGGAAGGTCGTCGGTGACCACCTCGCCGATCCGGGAGCCCCGCTTGCGCCAAGCGTCGATGGCGAGGTTGCGGGCGATGGTGAACAACCAGGCCCGGACCGAGCCACGGTCCGGGTCCATCGCCTCCGGATGCCGCCAGGCGCGGAGCAGGGTCTCCTGCACCAGATCCTCGGCCCGCTGCCGGTCGCCGTTCATCAGGCGCAGCGCGTGCCCGAGCAGCGCGTCGGCGTGCTCGGAGTGCATGGCGCGCAGCAGTTCGGCGTCCTGGTCGCTGATGGTGCCACCTCACATCCGCTGCCCGTCACAACCTGCCCCGCCCGTTCCCATCGAACCGACGGCCGACCACCACAACCTGCCTCCGCCCGTTCCCACGGAACGTACGGCCGAGCGGTTCAACGCCGAACGGCTGAACCTGCCGCTCCTGAGACGTTGTTCACCTCCGCTTCACCCGAGGGCCGGTCTTCGATCATGCCGCGCTCCTAGCGTCCGCTGGCATCCGCCCGCACTCCCGTTCTCCGTCCGGGTGGATCCCTCGACCAGCAGAGAGGCTCCATGACGATGAGCGAGCGACCCCGGCTGCTTCCCCTGCTCGGCCACACCGGACACGGCGGCCGTAGCGCCATGACCTGCATCTACCGCTGCGGCAACGCCTGTGCACACCCGGTGCCGAACGAGTCGGACAACCCGTACTTCGGTGACGTCGTCAACGGTGAGGTCACCCGGCGGGGCGTGGTCCGGGCCGGCGCGGTCGGCGCCCTGGTGCTCGGCTTCGGCGGTGCCGCCGCCGGCGCGCTGACCGGCTCTCCCGCCCTGGCCGCCCCGGGCGACCCGACTCCGGCGCTGCCGGAGGTGGACAGCTTCACCCCGGCCCGGCCCGGCTCCGGCAACGGCGCGCTCACCTTCAAGCCGATCCCGCCGAACAAGCTCGACAACCTGGTCGTCCCGAACGGGTACGACCACTCGGTGGTGATCCGGTGGGGTGACCCGGTGCTGCCCGGCGCGCCCGGTCTGGACGTGCACCGGCAGACCGCCGACCGGCAGGCGCAGCAGTTCGGCTACAACAACGACTTCGTCGGCGTACTGCCGCTGGACCGCAGGGGCGAGCGGGCGCTGCTGGTGGTGAACCACGAGTACACCAACGAAAACCTGATGTTCCCGAACTTCACCACCCTCGACGCGCTGAGCGTGGAGCAGATCCGGATCGCGATGGCGGCGCACGGCCTGTCCGTGGTGGAGCTGGAACGGGTCGACGAGACCGGTCAGTGGAAGCCGGTCCGCAAGGGACGGCTGCCGTACAACAAGCGGATCACCGCCTGGACGAAGTTCGCCTTCACCGGCCCGGCCGCCGGTTCGGCCTGGCTGCGGACCAAGGCCGACCCGCAGGGTCGCAGCGTGCTCGGCACCCTGAACAACTGCGCCGGCGGCATCACCCCGTGGGGCACCGTCCTCTCCGGTGAGGAGAACTTCAACCAGTACTTCGTCGGCGCCGACGCCGCCCCGGAGACGCTCAAGCCGAAGCTCGCCCGGTACGGCATCAGCACCACCGCCCGCTACCCCGCCGACAGCCGCAAGTGGGACCGTGCCGACGCCCGGTTCGACCTGGCGAAGCACCCGAACGAGGCGCACCGGTTCGGTTGGATCGTCGAGGTCGACCCGTTCGACCCGGAGGCCACCCCGCGCAAGCACACCGCGCTGGGCCGGTTCAAGCACGAGGGCGCGAACGTCATCGTGGCGAAGAGCGGGCACGTGGTGGCGTACATGGGTGACGACGAGCGGTTCGACTACCTGTACAAGTTCGTCTCGGACAAGAAGTTCATGAAGGGCGACTCCTGGGCCGCCCGGAAGAACAACCTGAGCCTGCTCGAGTCCGGCACCCTGTACGTCGCCAAGCTCGACTACACCAGCGCCGACGAGATCGACGGTTCGGGCACGGTACCGGCCGACGGTGCGTTCAACGGTCGCGGCAAGTGGATCAGGCTGGTCCGGGGCAACACGTCGTACGTCCCGGGGATGACCGCGGCGGACGTGCTCACCTTCACCCGGCTCGCCGGCGACGCGGTCGGGGCGACCAAAATGGACCGCCCGGAGGACGTCGAACCGAGCCACCTGACCGGCAAGGTCTACGTCGCGTTGACCAACAACACCAACCGTGGGGTGGGCAGCAACCCGAAGGCGGACGAGGCGAACCCGCGGACCAACAACAAGCACGGGCACGTGCTGGAGCTGGTCGAGGACCGCGGCGACAACACCGCGGAGTCGTTCGCCTGGTCGGTGCCGATCGTCTGCGGCGACCCGACCGACCCGTCGACCTTCTTCGCCGGCTACGACAAGACCCGGGTGTCGCCGATCTCCTGCCCGGACAACGTGGCGTTCGACGGCGCCGGCAACCTCTGGATCTCCACCGACGGCAATGCGTTGGGCAGCAACGACGGCCTCTTCGCGACCGCGATCGAGGGCCCGGAGCGCGGCCACCTCAAGCAGTTCCTGACCGTGCCGCTCGGCGCCGAGACCTGCGGGCCGTTCATCACCACGGACAACCGTTCGGTCTTCGTGGCGGTCCAGCACCCGGGTGAGATCACCGGTGCCTCGCTGGAGAACCCCGCCTCGAACTGGCCGGACGGGGACTTCGCCAAGCCGGGCGTGGTGGTCACCTGGCGGCTCGACGGAGGTGTGGTCGGCAGCTGAGCCCGTCCGGCCGGCGTCCCGTCCGTCATCCGGCCTCCGGTCACCCCTGCCGTGGGGTGGCCGGAGGCCGCTTCCGTCGCACCCGGCCCGCCGGACCCGCACACCGGCACCGGCCGCCGGCGCCGGGTTCGGCGCCGCGTTCCGGACCGGCGCCGCACCGGGACCGGCGCTCCGACGTACCCCGGGGTCAGGGTTCGGTGGCGAGGCCGTCGGCGACGGCGCGGGCCACCGCTAGCAGCTTGGCCCGGACCACCCGGGCCGAGGTCATCATCTCGGCGGCCGGCAGCGCGCAGGCGAGCACCGTACGCCGCTCCATGTCCTTGTCCGGTGCCACCAGTACGGCCGCACACGCCACCCCGGACCGGAACTGTCCCAGTTCCAGTTGCATGCCGCGGCGTTCCCCGGCGGCCAGGTCGGCCTCGAAGGCGTCGGCGGCGACCAGGGTCTGCGGGGTGAACGGTCGCATGCCGTACTCCCGCAGGTAGCGGAACCGCTGCTCGGGGGTGAGGGTGGCGAGCAGCGCCTTGCCGAGCGCGGTGGCGTGCGCGCCCTCGTCGAAACCGGGCACCAGGTCTTCCAGGTACGGCGACCGGGGTCCCTCGGCGAGCGCGGTCAGCGCCACCTGGCCGCCGACGAACCGACCCAGGTAGTGGCTGTACCCGGTTTCCGAGGCGGCCCGCCGCAGCGACTCGCCGACCGCCGGCGGCCCTCGGAACGCGGTCACCAGCTCGCGGTACCGGTCGGCCACCTCCAGCCCGACGATGTAGGTGCCGTCCTCACGTCTGATCACGTAGCCCTCGTAGGCGAGGGTGCGCACCAGGTGGTACGTGGTCGCCACGGTCAACTCGCAACGCCGGGCAATCTGTTTCACGGTCAGACCCTTCGGTGCCCGTCCAACCGCCTCAAGCACGCGCAGGGCGCGCGACACGCTGCGGATCAGGTCCGAAGGTTCCGCCAAGGGGTCGCGCACAACCACCTCCGACGCCGGGGGACTTACAGAATATGAAAAACCGGGCGCCAGCGAAATGCCCGTTCGGATCGAGGATGCCAGATCTACAGCGACCGTGTGTGCACCCACCGACACGAACGGTTCATAAGGGCGGCTCGCGTAGGCTCGTCGCAAATGGCCGAATTACCTCTCACGTCCCCGCCTCCCGCCACCTTCGCCCACCCCACCCGGACCGTGCTCGGCGCCACCGCCACCACCGTCGCCTGCGTCCTACCGGTCTTCCTGGTCGGTGGGCTCGCCGTACAACTCGGCGACGAACTCCGGTTCTCACCGGCCGGGCTCGGCCTCGCCGTCGCCGTCTACTTCGGCGTCAGCGCGCTCGCCTCCATCCCGTCCGGTGCGCTCGTCGAGCGGTACGGCCCGGTTGTCGTCGCCCGGGCCGGCATCCTGCTCGCCGCCGTCACCACCCTCGCCATCGCCACCCTGGCCCGCTCGTACGCCTCCCTGGTCGGCCTGCTAGCGATCAGCGCCGGAGCGAACACGCTCGGACAGTTCGCCAGCAACACGGCCCTCGCCCGGGGCGTACCGCCCGGCCGGCAGGGTCTCTCCTTCGGCATCAAGCAGTCCGCCATCCCGACCGCCACCCTGCTGGCCGGTGCCGCCGTACCGGCGGTGGCGCTGACCATCGGCTGGCGCTGGGCGTTCGTCATCGCCGCCGGACTGGCCCTGGCCACCCTGCCGCTGGTACCCGGCGACCGGACGCCGGCCGCCCGGGCGACCCGGCAACGCGGCGGCCGGCCCACCGGCGCCCTGGTCGCCCTCGGCGCCGCCGCCACCCTCGCCGCCGCCTCCGCGAACGCCCTCGGCGCGTTCGTCGTCGACTCGGCGGTGGCCCGGGGTCTCTCCCCCGGGCTCGCCGGCCTGATGCTCACCCTCGGCGGCGCGCTCTGCCTGCTCGGCCGGGTCGGCACCGGCTGGTGGGCCGACCGGCGCGGCGGCGGCCACGTCGCGGTCATCGCCGGCATGCTGGTCGTCGGTGCCGGCGGGCTGGCCCTGCTCACCCTGGGCGGCACCGTGCCGCTGATCGTCGGCGTCGCCCTCGGCTTCGGCATCGGCTGGGCCTGGCCCGGACTGCTGAACTTCGCGGTGGTCCGGCTGCACCCGCAGGCACCGGCCGCCGCCACCTCGATCACCCAGACCGGGGTGTACGCCGGCGGCTGCCTCGGCCCGCTCGGGCTCGGCGCGACCGCCGGGCACTTCGGGTACCCGACGATGTGGCTGGCCGCTGCGGTGGCGATGCTGATCGCCGCGACCTTCATGCTGCTCGGCCGCCGCCTCCTCCGGGTGTAAGGAAGGGCCCCCTGTTAACAGTCCTGACCCGGCGACCCGCCCCGCGCGGCCCCGGCGCGCCCCCGGCCACCTCAGTACGTCTCCTGGGTGACCACTGCCTGGCTGAAGTCACCTGCCCGGAACGCCTCGGTGGGGATCGAGAAGTACAGCGTCGGAACCTCTGACGGGCCGTCGGTGAGTGTCAACAGGTGTGTGTGGCTGTCCTCCCAGTTCACGATCGAGCCGAGTTCGCCGACCGGCCAGCCGAACGCCGAAGCGCCGGTCGACAGCTCGCCCATCTCGGGGCAGGAGGCGTAGAGGTCTTCGAGCGCGTCCGCGACCGCCATCGGGTGCTCGTCGCCGAAGTCGACGCCGCGGACCGCCTCGCTCCAGACGTCCGGCATGGTCAGCAGTGGTACGGCGGACAGCGGGCTGTGGTCGAAGACGGCGGCGTCGCCCGGCGGGGTCGGCGCCGGTACGGCCCGCGCCGGATCGGCCGGGAGCACCCGCAGCCAGCGCGGGTCGGCGAAGTCCGTCCCCGGCGGGTACGACACACCCCGCGCCGGCTCCAGGATGAAGACGTTGAGCAGTCCGGCCGGCCGGGGCAGGTGCTCGCCGAGCCACCCGGCCAGCGCCCCGGTGTCCAGTACGGCGAGGAGACTCAGCGGGAAGCCGTCGTACTCCGGCCACGGGGTGCCGGGTTCGAGCAGTGCCGGGCCGCCGAGTGCGCACCGACCGGTCGCGGCGCGTTCGTCGGTGACCTCCTCCAGCTCGAAGCCGGGCCGGGCCAGCGCGGCCAACTGGGAGCCCGCCGGCTCGCCGAAGCGCGCGACGGCGGCGTCCCGGAACCGATCAAGTGCGATTCGAAGATCCACGTCGACATCACAACACGGCGTCCCGATCCGTACCACCCCGCCGGAGGCCGAGCCGGGTCGATCCTCGCCGGAGAACCGACCCGGTCAGTCGTGCCGGCGAGCCTAGCCGGTCCATCGCCGGGGCGGGCCGACCCGTCGGCGGCGGCGAGCCGAGCCGGTCTGTCGTCGGGGCGGGTTGGTCCGTCGTCGGCGGGCGAGCCGACGCGGGGTGGTTAACAGGGGGCCCTTCCTATACCGAAAACGTTGATAGGGGGCCCTTCCTTACACCTCAGCCGGTGCGGTCGGCCATGAAGTCGCAGAGGCTTTCCAGAGCCCGCCGGGGGGCACCGTCCGGCAGCGGGGCGAGGCGGGCGCGAGCCTCCTCGGTGTAGCTGCGTACGGTCTCCGAGGCCCGCTTCATCGCCGGCGACTCCCGCAGCAGGCCGAGCGCCTCGGCGTGCAGCGCGTCGTCGGTGACCGGCCCCTGGGCGAGGATCTCCCGTAGCCGGACCGAGGCGGCGTCGCCGTCGTCGGCGGCGAGTGCGTACAGCACCGGCAGGGTGGGCACACCTTCCCGCAGGTCGGTGCCGGGGGTCTTACCCGACTGCACCGATTCGGAGGCGATGTCCAGCAGGTCGTCGGAGAGCTGGAAGGCCATTCCGATGGTCTCGCCGTACCCGGCCAGCGCCTCGGTGTACTCCGCCGGGGCGCCGCCGAACATGCCGCCGAAGCGCAGCGAGGTGGCGATCAGCGAGCCGGTCTTCTCGGCGATGACCTCCAGGTAGTGCGCGACCGGGTCGACGCCGTCACGCGGCCCGACCGTCTCGGCGATCTGGCCGTGCACCAGCCGGGCGAAGGTCCGGGCCTGCAATCGGACCGCCTCGGTGCCGAGGTCGGCGGCGATGTCCGCGGCCCGGGCGAACAGGAAGTCGCCGACCAGGATCGCCACCGAGTTGGTCCACCGCAGGTTCGCGCTCGGTGTGCCCCGGCGTACCGGGGCCTCGTCCATCACGTCGTCGTGGTAGAGCGTCGCCAGGTGGGTGAGCTCTATCACCACCGCAGCCGGCACCACCTGAGGAGCGTCCGGATCACCGAACTGCGCGCCGAGCGCGACCAGCAGCGGCCGGAACCGCTTGCCGCCGGCGTCCAGCAGGTGCCGGGCGGCCTCGGTCACCAACGGATCGGCGCTGGTGACATTGCTCAGCAGCTGCGCTTCCACCGCGGTGAGCACCCGGGTCACCGAAGCCTCAACCTGTTCATCGACAAAGTCGAGCCCGAGCGCCGTCATCCCGTCAGCCGTTCCCCCCACGCCCTCAACCATGCCACACGCTTCGGCGATCACCCGGTGGGGGGAGGCCGGCGGTGACGGCGCGGGTGCGGGGGAACCGGTCATCGGCCCACGAACTCCGCGGCACCGTTGGCGAGATCGAGCAGCGGCGCCGGGGCGACCCCGAGCACCAGCGTGGCGAGCACGCCGATCATCAGCGCCGCGGTGGTCAGCCCACCCGGCAGCGAGACGGTCGGGGTGGCGTCACCCGGCTCGGAGAGCCACATCATCACCACCACCCGCAGGTACGGGAAGGCAAGGATCATGCTGGTCAGCACACCGGCGATCACCAGCCAGGACTGCCCGGCGTCCAGCGCCGCCCCGAAGACCGCGAACTTGCTGGTGAAGCCGCTGGTCATCGGAATACCGGCGAAGGCCAGCAGGACGAGGGTGAACACACCGGCGTAGAGCGGGGAACGGCGGCCCAGCCCGGCCCAGCGGGACAGGTGGGTCGCCTCGCCGTCGGCGTCCCGGACCAGGGTCACCACACCGAACGCGGCGAGCACCGTGAAGCCGTACGCCACCAGGTAGAACATCGTGCTGGAGAGGCCGTCGCGGGACAGCGCCAGGACGCCGACCAGCAGGTAGCCGGCGTTCGCCACCGACGAGTACGCGAGCAGTCGCTTGATGTCGGTCTGGGTGACCGCCAGCACCGCCCCGACCAGCATGGTGAGAACCGCGATGACGCCGAGGACCGGCTTGAAGTCCCAGTTCGCCCCGAAGAACGCGACGTAGAGCAGCCGGAGCAGACCACCGAACGCGGCGACCTTGGTGCAGGCGGCCATGAAGGCGGTGATCGGGGTCGGCGCGCCCTGGTAGACGTCCGGGGTCCAGACGTGGAACGGCGCTGCCGCGATCTTGAACAGCAGACCGATGGCGAGCAGGGCGAGCCCGGCGAGCAGCAGGATCGGGCTGGCCGTCGAGTTGCCGACCGCGTCCCGGATGGTCTGGAAGTCGACCCCGCCGCCCTGGTTGCCCGCACCGACCGTGAAGCCGTAGACCAGCGCCATGCCGAACAGGAAGAACGCCGAGGCGTACGAGCCGAGCAGGAAGTACTTCAGCGCCGCCTCCTGGCTCAGCAGCCGCCGGCGGCGGGCCAGCGCGCAGAGCAGGTAGAGCGGCAGCGAGAACGCCTCCAGCGCGATGAACATCGTCAGCAGGTCGTTCGCGGCGACAAAGAGCAGCATGCCGGAGACGGCGAAGAGGGTCAGCGGGTAGACCTCGGTCAGCCCGTTCTCCTTCTCGGCCTGCCGGCTGTCCTCGGCGGAGCCGACGGTGACCGCGGCGTGGGCCACGAAGGCGCCGCCCCGCTGCACCGTACGTTCGCCGATCAGCAGCAGCGACATCCCGGCCAGTACCAGGATCGCGCCCTGCAGGAAGAGCGTCGGCCCGTCGACCGCCACCGCGCCGCCGATCGTGATCACCCGGTCGTCGGCGTTCAGCACCACCATCACCAGCGCGGCGACGACGGCGAGCAGGCCCAGGACGAGTTGCACCAGATGCCGCCGGGCCCGGGGCACGAACGCCTCGACGAGGACGCCGAGCAGGGACGCCCCGAACAGGATCAGGATCGGCGCGAGTGCCGCGTAGTCGATCGCCGGAAGCTTGAAGTCCATTATCGGACCTTCCTTACGTTCGCGACTGGGGGCCGTACGACGGCGCCCGACGTGAGGAGGCGGCTCACCGGTGTGCCTCCTGGACGGTGCCCACGGTCGGAGCCGGATCCTGGGTGTTGAGGTCCTGCTCCATGGTGGCCTGGACGGCGGGGTTGATGACGTCGGTGACCGGCTTCGGGTAGAAGCCGAGGACCAGCAGGAGCGCGATCAGCGGGGCGACCACGACCTTCTCCCGTACCGACAGGTCCCGGCGCATCCCCTCGACGCCGGTCAGCGCCGGGTTGAGGGTGCCCTGGGTGGTGCGCTGCACCATCCACAGCACATACGCGGCGGCCAGGATGATGCCGGCGGTGGCGATGATCGCGACCGGCTTGTTCACCGTGTACGTACCGATCAGCACCAGGAACTCGGAGATGAACGGTGCCGTGCCGGGCAGGGCCAGCGAGGCGAGACCGGCGAAGAAGAGCACCCCGGCCAGTACCGGGACGAGCTTGCCGGCGCCACCGAAGTCGCTGATCAGCGCGGAGCCGCGCCGGGCGACCAGCATGCCGACCACCAGGAAGAGCAGGCCGGTGGCGAGACCGTGGTTCACCATGTAGAGCACCGCGCCGGTGCCGGCCTGGCTGGTGAAGGCGAAGATGCCGATCCCGATGAAGCCGAAGTGCGCGATCGAGGTGTACGACACGAGCCGCTTCAGGTCGTTCTGCCCGACGGCGAGCAGCGCCGCGTAGATGATCCCGACCAGTGCCAGCGCGATCGCCCACGGGGCGAACCACTTCGACGCCTCGGGGAACAGCGGCAGGCAGTACCGCAGGATGCCGAACGTGCCCACCTTGTCCATCACGCCGACCAGCAGCGCGGCGGAACCGGCCGGGGCGGCGCCACCGGCGTCCGGCAGCCAGGTGTGGAACGGGAAGAACGGTGCCTTGATCGCGAACGCGATGAAGAAGCCGAGGAACAGCCAGCGTTCGGTGCCGGTGGAGATGTCGATCTGGGTCAGCGCCTGCCAGTCGAAGGTCTTGCCACCGACGACCCAGAGGCCGATCACCGCGGCCAGCATGAACAGACCGCCGACCAGCGAGTAGAGGAAGAACTTCACCGCGGCGTACTGGCGCTGGTGGCCGCCGTAACTGCCGATGAGGAAGTACATCGGCACCAGCATGACCTCGAAGAACACGTAGAACAGGAAGACGTCGGCGGCGGCGAAGACGCCGATCATCGTGGCTTCGAGGAAGAGCAGCAGCGCGAAGTAGACCGGAACCGACCGCTTCAGGTTGTCCGCGTCGTGCCAGGAGGCCAGGATCACCAGCGGTACGAGCAGCGCGATCAGCGCCAGCATCACCAGGGCGATGCCGTCCGCGGCGAAGGTGAAATTCACCCCCCAGCGCGGAATCCACGAGTACGACTCGCGCAGCTGCATTCGGTCGCCGCTGGCGTCGAACGCGATCCACATGAAGACCGCCAGCACCAGGACGGCGAGCGACCAGCCGAGCGCGATGCGCTTGGCCAGTTCACCCCTGCTGGCGGGCAGGAACACCACCAGCAGACCGCCGACCAGCGGTGCGACGGTGAGCACCGAGAGGAAGGGGAAGTCGGACATTATGCGGCCTTACCTCCGTCGTCAGTGCCCGGCCGGATGAGCCCGGCCGGCTGGATCGGCGCGGCCGGTCGGTTCAGGTGGGTCACGCGAACCACCCCGCCTGCACGGCCAGGAACGCCGCAACCACCAGCAGGGCGCCGGTCAGAATGGACGTCGCGTACGACCGGACGAAGCCGGTCTGCAGCCGGCGCAGTCGGCCGGAGCCGCCACCGACCGCGGCGGCGAGTCCGTTGACCAGCCCGTCGACGCCCCGGTTGTCGAGGAAGACCAGCGCCCGGGTGAGGAAGATGCCCGGCTTCTCGAAGACCGCGACGTTGAACGCGTCGGTGTACAGGTTGCGCCGGGCCGCGGTCACCAGCACGCCGGCCGGCTGCTCCTGCGGGGCGGTGCCCTTGCGGAACAGCGCCCAGGCCAGTCCGGCACCGAGCACGGTCAGGCCGAGCGAGAGCACGGTGATCACGGTGTGCGAGAGCACCGGCTCGTGGTGCTCGCCGTGCCCGAGCACCGGCGTCAGCCACTGGGCGACCGGCGACTTCATCAGGAAGCCCGCGACCACCGAGCCGAGACCGAGCAGGATCAGCGGCACGGTCATCAGCAGCGGCGACTCGTGCGGGTGGTGGATGTCCTCGGTCCACCGCTTCGGGCCGTGGAAGGTGAGCACGAAGAGCCGGGTCATGTAGAACGCGGTCAGTCCGGCACCGAGCAGCGCTGCACCGCCGTACAGCCAGGCGGTCCAGCCCTCGCGGGCGAACGCCTCGACGATGATCGGCTCCTTGGTGAAGTAGCCGGAGAACGGGAACATGCCAATGATCGCCAGCCAGCCGAGGCCGAAGGTGACCCAGGTGATCTTCATGTACTTCGCCAGCCCGCCGAAGCGGCGGATGTCGACCTGGTCGTTCATGCCGTGCATCACCGAACCGGCGCCGAGGAACATGTTGGCCTTGAAGAAGCCGTGCGCCAGCAGGTGGATGATGGCCAGCGCGTACGCCCCGCCGCCGAGCCCGACGCCGAGGAACATGTAGCCGATCTGGCTCACCGTCGACCAGGCCAGGACCCGCTTGATGTCGTCCTTGGCGGCGCCGATGATGCAGCCCATCAACAGGGTGAGGGCACCGACGCTGACCACCACGGTCTGCAGCGTCGGGTCGAGCGAGAAGATCGGGTTGGACCGGGCGATCAGGTAGACGCCGGCGGTCACCATCGTGGCGGCGTGGATCAGCGCGGAGACCGGGGTCGGGCCCTCCATCGCGTCCGGCAGCCAGGCCTGGAGCGGGAACTGGCCGGACTTGCCGGCCGCGCCGAGCAGCAGCAGCAGGCCCATCACCAGTACGGTGCTCCCGGCCAGTGCGCCCGCGCCGTTGAAGACGTCGGCGTACTGGGTGCTGCCCAGGGTGGCGAACATGATGAAGATGGCGATGGCCAGGCCGGCGTCACCGACCCGGTTCATCAGGAACGCCTTCTTGCCGGCGGTGGCCGCGCTGGGCCGGTCCTGCCAGAACGAGATCAGCAGGTACGACGCGACACCGACGCCCTCCCAGCCGACGTAGAGCATCACGTAGTTGTTGCCGAGCACCAGCAGCAGCATCGCGGCGACGAACAGGTTGAAGAACCCGAAGAACCGCCGCCGGCCGGCGTCGTGGCGCATGTACTCGACCGCGTACAGGTGGATCAGGAAGCCCACACCGGTGATCAGCAGGACGAAGACCGCGGCCAGCGGGTCGAAGAGCAGGCCGAAGTCGACGTGCAGGTTGCCGACCGTGATGAACTCCCAGAGGCTGCGCTCGACCGAGCGGTTCTCCAGGCCGCGCAGCTGGAAGAAGTAGGTCAGGCCGAGCACGAAGGCGACGCCGACGCTGGCGACGCCGAGCCAGTGCCCCCACTTGTCCGCCCGCCGGCCGAGCAGCAGGAGGATCGCCGCGCTGACCAGCGGGATCGCCACCAGCAGCCACACGCTGCCCAGCAACCCCGTGGCCTGGGCGTACTCCACAGTATGTTCCACTGGTGGGCCCCTCTTAGTACTTCAACAGGTTGGCGTCGTCGACGCTCGCCGAGCGCCGAGTCCGGAAGATCGTCATGATGATGGCCAGTCCGACCACGACCTCGGCGGCGGCCACCACCATGACGAAGAACGCCATGATCTGACCGTTCAGGTCGCCGTTGATCCGGCTGAACGTGACCAGCGCCAGGTTGGCCGCGTTCAGCATCAGTTCGATGCACATGAAGAGGACGATCGCGTTCCGCCGGACCAGCACCCCGCCCGCGCCGATGGTGAACAGCACCACGGAGAGGATCAGGTAGTGGGTCGGCGAAACCGAGAAGAAGTCCGACATGTTATTTCTCCGTCCCCTTCAGCGCGATCTCCTCGTCGGCCAGCTCGCGCTGCGGCAGGATCTGCGGAACGCTCCGGTCGGTCACCGCGCCGTCGGGCAGCCGGGCCGGGGTGGCGACCGAGGACGAGGTGGCGTAGACGCCGGGGCCGGGCTTCGGGCCGGGGTAGTTGCCGGGCCGGAACCGGGCCTTCATCGTCGCCACCTGGTCCATCCGGTCCTGGCGGCGCCGCTCGACGTGGGCCAGCACCATCGCACCGACCGCCGCCGTGATCAGCAGCGCGGAGGTGATCTCGAACGCGAAGACGTACTTGGTGAAGAGCAGCGTCGCGATCCCCTGCACGTTGCCGCCGGTGTTCGCCTGCTCCAGGCCGGCCGCGTCCACCTGGCCGAGCGCCCGCCACAGTCCGGTGGCGACCAGGATGCCGAAGCCGAGGCCGAGAACGATCGCCGCGATCCGCTGCCCGCGCAGCGTCTCGATCAGCGAGTCCGAGGCGTCCCGACCGACCAGCATCAGCACGAACAGGAAGAGCATCATGATCGCGCCGGTGTAGACGATGATCTGCACCATGCCGATGAACGGCCCGGCCTGGAGCACGTAGAAGACACCGAGGCAGAGCATCGTCAGCACCAGCCAGAGCGCCGAGTGCACCGCGTTGCGCGCCCACACCATGCCGAGCGCGCCGAGCAGGGCCAGCGGGGCGAGGATCCAGAACGTCACCTGTTCCCCGCCGGTCACCCCGCCGGCCGCCGCGAGCACCGAGGTGTTCATGGCCTCTCTCCCGTCGTACCGGAGCCGTCCAGCGTGCCCGTCTCGGACCAGGGCGCCCGCTCGGCTCCGGCCGAGGTGCCCGGGTTGGTCAACGCGCCGACGTAGTAGTCCTTCTCGGTGTCACCGAGTCGCATCGGGTGCGGCGGCTGCTCCATCCCCGGCAGCAGCGGCGCCAGCAGCTGCTCCTTGGTGAAGATCAGGTCCTGCCGGGTGTCCCGGGCCAGCTCGTACTCGTTGCTCATGGTGAGCGAACGGGTCGGGCAGGCCTCGATGCAGAGCCCGCAGAAGATGCACCGGGCGTAGTTGATCTGGTACGTGCTGGCGTACCGCTCGCCCGGGGAGAACCGCTGCTGCTCGGTGTTGTCGCCACCCTCGACGTAGATCGCGTCCGCCGGGCAGGCCCAGGCGCACAGCTCACAGCCGATGCACTTCTCCAGCCCGTCCGGGTGCCGGTTGAGGATGTGCCGCCCGTGGTAGCGCGGCGCCGAAACCGGCGGCTTGAACGGGTAGTCGGTGGTGACGACCTTCTTGAACATGTGCGAGAAGGTGACCCCGAACCCCTTGAACGTTCCGGTGATCGCGCCCACGTCACACCTCCTTCTCGTCGAGGCCGGTAGCGGCCCCGCCCTGTCCGGCGCCGACGGCGGCCGGCTCGCCGGTCCCGAGGTTGGCCGGTTCGCGCTCGGCGACCGCCCGCTTCATCCGCGGGCTCGGCGGCACCTGGAGATCCATCGGTGGCAGCGGGAAGCTGCCCGCCGGTCGCCGGTCCGCCTGCTCCTGCAACGTCCGCTTCGGAGGCTGCTGCTTGCTCGGCCAGAGCAGCGAGATCAGCAGTACGGTCAGCACCAGGCCAGCGGTGATCAGGGCCTTGGTGGTGGTACCGAAATCTTCCTTCTGCAGGGTGCGGATGCCGGCCAGCACCAGGATCCAGACCAGGTTGATCGGCAGCAGCACCTTCCAGCCGAGCCGCATGAACTGGTCGTACCGGAGCCGGGGCAGCGTGCCGCGCAGCCAGATGAAGACGAAGACCAGCGCGATGACCTTGCCCATGAACCAGAGCAGCGGCCACCAGCCGGAGTTCGCCCCCTCCCAGAGGGTGATCGGCCACGGCGCCCGCCAGCCGCCGAGGAAGAGCGTCGTGGTGACCGCGGACATGGTCACCATGGCGACGTACTCGGAGAGCATGAAGAGCGCGAACTTCAGCGAGCTGTACTCGGTCATGAAGCCCGCGACCAGCTCCGACTCCGCCTCGGGCAGGTCGAACGGCGCCCGGTTGGTCTCACCGACGGTGGAGATGAAGAAGATGATGAAGCTCGGCAGCAGCAGGATCGCGTACCAGCCGGGGGCCGGCAGGTCCACGCCGGCGATGTTCAGCCGGGTGCCGTCCCCCTGGGCGGCGACGATCCCGCTGGTCGACATCGTGCCGGCGGTCATGAAGACCGCGACGATGGAGAGCCCCATCGCCACCTCGTACGAGATCATCTGCGCGCTCGACCGGAGACCGCCGAGCAGCGGGTACGTCGAGCCGGACGCCCACCCGCCGAGCACGATGCCGTAGACGCCCATCGAGGAGCAGGCCAGCAGCACCAGCACCGCCACCGAGACGTCGGTGACCTGCAGCGGGGTCCGCTCGCCGAAGATGCTCACCATCGGGCCGAACGGCACCACCGACAGCGCGGTGACCGCGCTGATCACCGAGATGGTCGGGGCGAAGAAGTAGACGACCTTGTCCGCCGCCTTCGGCAGGATGTCCTCCTTGAAGGCCATCTTGAGACCGTCGGCGAGGGTCTGCAGCAGACCGAACGGGCCGATCTGGTTCAGACCGGGGCGCTGGGCCATCCGGGCCACCACGCGGCGCTCGAACCAGACACCGAGCAGGGTCGCCAGGACGGCGAAGACAAACGCCCCGACAATCTTGATCAGGACGAGCCACCACGGATCCCTGCCGAAGTCCTGCAGTGTCGGATCCTGGGCGAGATACGTCAGACTCCTCATCGCGCACCCCCAGCGCTGTTCAGCAGCGGCCCCGGCGCGCCGGCCGCGTCGGCGGCGACCGGTCCGGCGGCACCGGCGGTCAGCCGGACGATCGCGCCGGAGGTCACCCCGAGGCTGCGCCGTACGGTCGCGCCGGGCGAGTTGGTGGGCAGCCAGACCACGCCGTCCGGCATCTCGGTGATCGCCGCCGGCAGGGTGATCGCGCCGCGGTCGGTACCGACCGTGACCGCCTCGCCGTCGGCGACGCCGAGCGCCTCCGCGGTGCCCTTGCCGAGCCGGACCAGCGGCGGCCGGGCCGTGCCGCCGAGGTGCGGGTCGCCCTCGGTCAGGGTGCCGTTGTCGATCAGCTGGTGCCAGGTGGCCAGGACCGCCTCGCCGGCACCGGGCCGGACCGGCTCGGCCGGTGCCACCGCCGGGGCGGCGGTCCGGGAGGCCCGGGTCGTCGGCAGCGCGCCGAGCTCGCGGCGGATGCTGTTCACGTCACCGGTGCCGAGCCGTACGTCGAGCTGGGCGGCGATCGCGTCCAGTACCCGGGCGTCGGTCATCGCCGTCGTGTTGAGTACCGCCTCGAAGGTGCGCAGCCGGCCTTCCCAGTCCAGGAAGCTGCCGGGCTTCTCCACCACCGGGGCGACCGGGAAGACCACGTCGGCGCGGCGGGTGACCGCGCTGTGCCGCAGCTCCAGGCTGACCAGGAACGGAACGTTCTCCAGCGCCTCGTCGGCCAGCCTCGGGTCGGCCAGGTCGGCCGGGTCGACCCCGGCCACCACCAGCGCGCCGAGTCCGCCGGACGCGGCGGCGGCGAGGATGCCGTCGGTGTCCCGGCCCGGCGCGCTCGGGATGACCCCGGCCGCCAGGTCCCAGAACTCGGCCAGCTCGCCCCGCGCCGCCGGGTCGGTCACCGGCCGGCCGCCGGGGAGCAGGTTCGGCAGCAGGCCCGCGTCGACCGCGCCGCGGTCGCCGGCCCGCCGGGGCACCCAGGCCAGCCTGGCCCCGGTGGTCTCGGCCAGTTCGGCGGCGGCGGAGAGCCCACCGGGTACGGTCCCGAGCCGCTCGCCGACCAGCAGCACCGCACCCGGCTGGCGCAGCGCCTCGGCGACCGTCGGGTCCTCGGCCAGCAGCCGGGCCTCGTCGCCGGGAACCGCGGTCAGCACGGTCGCGCCGAGCTTGACCAGGCCCCGGCTGGCGAACGGCGCCAGCGCCACGACCCTGAGGCTGCCCTTGCTGTGTGCCTTGCGCAGCCGCAGGAAGAGGATCGGGCACTCCTCCTCCGGCTCCAGCCCGGCGATCACCACGACCGGAGCGTTCTCCACGTCGGCGTAGCTGACGTCGGTGCTGCCGGCGACCGTACTGGCCAGGAACTGGGCCTCCTCGGCGGAGACCGGCCGGGCCCGGAAGTCGACGTCGTTGCTGTGCAGCGCCACCCGGGCGAACTTGGCGTACGCGTACGCGTCCTCGACGGTGAGCCGGCCGCCGGTCAGGACGCCGACGCCGCTGCCCGCGTCCCGGGCCTCCCGCAGCCGCTCGGCAGTGTGCACCAGCGCCTCGCTCCAGGACGCCTCGCGCAGCTCACCGGTCTTGGCGTCCCGCAGCAGCGGAGTGGTGATCCGCTCGTTCGCGGTGGCGTACCGGAAGCCCCAGCGGCCCTTGTCGCAGTTCCACTCCTCGTTCACCGCCGGGTCGTCGCCGGCCAGCCGGCGCATCACCTTGCCGCGCCGGTGGTCGGTGCGCTGGGCGCAGCCGGCCGAGCAGTGCTCGCAGACGCTCGGGGTGGAGACCAGGTCGAACGGGCGGGCCCGGAACCGGTACTGGGCGCCGGTCAGCGCGCCGACCGGGCAGATCTGCACCGTGTTGCCGGAGAAGTAGGAGTTGAACGGGACGTCGCCCTCGTCGCCCTCCTCGCCGCCGTAGACCTCGTCCCGGTAGACGTTGATCTCCTCGGCGCTCGACCGGTTCATCAGGTCGATGAACTTGTCGCCGGCGATCTCCTCGGAGAACCGGGTGCAGCGCTGGCAGAGCACGCAGCGTTCCCGGTCCAGCAGCACCTGGGTGGAGATCGGCAGTGGCTTCGGGTACTCCCGCTTCTGTTCCTGGAACCGGCTGTCGGTCCGGCCGGTCGACATCGCCTGGTTCTGCAGCGGGCACTCGCCGCCCTTGTCGCACATCGGGCAGTCGAGCGGGTGGTTGATCAGCAGCAGCTCCATGATCCCCTGCTGCGCCTTCTTGGCGACCGGGGAGCTGAGCTGGGTTCGGACCACCATGCCCTCGGCGACCGTCTGAGTGCAGGAGGCGACCGGCTTGCGCTGTCCCTCCACCTCGACCAGACACTGCCGGCAGGCGCCGGCCGGCGCGAGCAGCGGGTGGTCGCAGAACCGCGGGATCTCGATGCCCAGCTGCTCGGCGACCCGGATCAGCAGCGCACCCTTCGGCGCGGTGACCTCGATGCCGTCGATGGTGAGCGTGACGGTGTCGGCCTTCTTCGCGACATCAGTCATTAGTGGGCTCCTACGAGCTGCTTGTCCGACAGCTTCGGCGCCGTCCGGCCCTCGATGTAGTCGAGGTAGTCCTGCTTGAAGTACTGCAACGAGGAGGTCACCGGGCTGGTCGCGCCGTCACCGAGACCGCAGAACGAGCGGCCGAGGATGTTGTCGCAGGTGTCCAGCAGGGTGTCCAGGTCCTGGTGGGTGCCCTGGCCGGCCAGGATCCGCCGGTAGGTGCGGACCATCCAGTAGTTGCCCTCCCGGCACGGCGTGCACTTGCCGCACGACTCGTGGTGGTAGAACTCCAGCCACCGGTAGGTGGCGTAGACCGGGCAGTCCTGGTCGGAGAAGATCTGGGTCGCGGTGGTGCCGAGGATCGACCCCGCCGCCGCCACCCCCTCGAAGTCCAGCGGTACGTCGAGGTGCTCCGCGGTCAGCAGCGGGGTGGACGAGCCACCCGGGGTCCAGAACCGCAGGTTGTGGCCGGGCTGCATGCCGCCGGCCAGCTCGATCAGCTCGCGCAGGGTGATGCCGAGGCCGCACTCGAACTGGCCCGGGTTGTTGATCCGGCCGGAGAGCGAGTAGATCATTGGCCCGGAGGACTTCTCCGTACCCATGGTCTTCCACCAGGCCGCGCCACCGAGCACGATGTACGGCACGCTGGCGATCGTCCCGACGTTGTTGACCACCGTCGGGGAGGCGTACAGGCCGGCCACCGCCGGGAACGGCGGACGCAGCCGGGGCTGGCCCCGGAAGCCCTCCAGCGAGTCCAGCAGCGCGGTCTCCTCGCCGCAGATGTACGCCCCGGCGCCGCTGTGCACCACCAGTTCCAGGTCGAACCCAGAGCCGAGGATGTTCCGGCCGAGGTAGCCCTTGGCGTACGCCTCGTTCACGGCGCTGCGCAGCCGGCGGGCGGCGTGCACCGCCTCGCCCCGGATGTAGATGTAGGCACGGTTGGCCCGGATCGCGTACGACGCGATGATGACCCCCTCGACCAAGGAGTGCGGGTCGTGGGTCATCAGCGGCAGGTCCTTGCAGGTGCCCGGCTCGCCCTCGTCGGCGTTGACCACCAGGTAGTGCGGCTTGCCGTCACCCTGCGGGATGAAGCCCCACTTCAGACCGGTCGGGAAGCCGGCACCACCCCGGCCGCGCAGGCCGGAGTCCTTGACCAGCTGGATCAGGTCGTCCGGGTGCGCGGCGAGCGCCTTGCGCAGCGCGGCGTAGCCGTCGAGCCGCTCGTAGACGTCGAGCTGCCAGGCGTCCGGCGACAGCCAGCGCTTGGTCAGGACCGGGGTCAGCTTCTCCAGCGTCTCCCGGCGCGGCGTGCTGCTCATTTGGCCTCCTTGAGCGCCTGCTCCTGGGGCTGCGGGGCGTCACCGGCGGGCTTGCGGTCGCTGGCCGGCTTGCTGGTCCCGGCGCCGGCCGCCTCGGCCGCGGGCGCGCCGCCGGTCGGTGCCTTGATCGGGGTGTTCGGGTCGAAGCCGGCCACCGAGATGCCGTGCTGCTGCGCCAGGCGCAGCCCGCGCAGTGTCGGGTCCCCGGCCACACCGTCGGCCACCGCTTCCGGTCGCGGGTCGGCGAACCCGGCGAGCTGCAGCGACATCTCCTTGAGGGTGCAGAGCCGGCCGCCCCGTGCGGGCTGCGGCCGGCCACCGGCCCGCAGCTCGTTGACCAGTGCGACCGCGGTGTCCGGGTCGACCTGGTCGAAGAAGTCGTAGTTGACCGTCAGGACCGGGCCGTAGTCGCACGCCGCCAGGCACTCGGCGTGCTCCAGGGTGACCTTGCCGTCCGGGGTGGTCTCGTCGTGCCCGACGCCGAGGTGCTCGCTGAGCGTGTCGTAGACCTGCTGGCCGCCGAGCACGTTGCACATCGTGTTGGTGCAGACGCTGACCAGCCAGTCACCGGTCGGCCGGCGCTTGTACATGGTGTAGAAGCTGGCCACCGCGCCGACCTGGGCCTTGTTCAGGCCGAGGACCTGGGCGCAGAACTCGACGCCGGCCGGGGAGACGTACCCCTCCTCGGACTGGACCAGGTGCAGCAGCGGCAGCAGCGCCGAGCGGGACCGGTCGGCCGGATAACGGGCGATGATCTCCTTCGCCCGTTCCGACAGTTTCTCGACGAGGTTCTCCGCGCGGTCCAGGCTGCTCCGCGGCCCGGGGACGTTGCCGGGTCCGGACGCCGAGGCGCCGTTGAGCTGAGTCTCGGTCATTAGCGATCACACCCACCCATCACCGGGTCCAGCGACGCGCCGCCCGCGATCACGTCGGCGATCAGGCCGCCCTCGGCCATCGCCGGCAGCGCCTGCAGGTTGACGAAGCTGGGCTCGCGGTAGTGCACCCGGTACGGCCGGGTGCCCCCGTCGGAGACGGCGTGCACGCCCAGTTCGCCGCGAGGCGACTCGATGCCGACGTAGACCTGGCCCGGCGGCACCCGGAAGCCCTCGGTGACCAGCTTGAAGTGGTGGATCAGCGACTCCATCGACTGACCCATGATCTTGGCCACGTGCTCCAGCGAGTTGCCCATCCCGTCGACGCCGATGGCGAGCTGCGCCGGCCAGGAGATCTTCTTGTCGGCGACCATGATCGGGCCGGGGCGGAGCCGGTCCAGCGCCTGCTCGACGATCTTCAGCGACTCCCGCATCTCGGCCATCCGGACCAGGTAGCGGCCCCAGACGTCACCGGACTCGGTGGTCGGCACGTCGAACTCGTAGTTCTCGTAGCCGCAGTACGGCATGGTCTTGCGGATGTCCCAGGGGAGCCCGGCGGAACGCAGCACCGGGCCGGTGACGCCGAGCGCCAGGCAGCCGGTCACGTCCAGCACCGCCACGTTCTGCGTCCGCTCCAGCCAGATCGGCTGGCCGGAGAGCATGTCCTCGTATTCCTTGAGCTTCTTCGGCAGCAGCTTGAGGAACTCGCGGATCTTGATGATCGCCTCGTCCGGCACGTCCTGCGCGACGCCGCCCGGCCGGATGTACGCCATGTTCATCCGCAGGCCGGTGATCAGCTCGAAGATCTCCAGGACGTACTCGCGCTCCCGGAAGCCGTAGAGCATCACGTTGACCGCGCCCAGCTCCATCGCCGTGGTGGCGATCCAGACCAGGTGCGACGAGATCCGGTTGAGCTCCATCATCAGCACCCGGATGGTGGTGGCCCGCTCGGTCACCTCGTCGGTGATGCCGAGCAGCTTCTCCACCGCCAGCGCGTACGCCGTCTCGTTGAACAGCGGCGACAGGTAGTCCATCCGGGTGACGAAGGTGCTGCCCTGCACCCAGTTGCGGTACTCGAGGTTCTTCTCGATCCCGGTGTGCAGGTAGCCGACCACCGCCCGCGCCTCGCGGACGGTCTCGCCCTCCAGCTCGAGGATCAGCCGGAGCACGCCGTGCGTCGACGGGTGCTGCGGACCCATGTTGACGATGAGCCGCTCGTCGTTGATCGGGTCGTGCCCGCTGACCACCTGGTCCCAGTCGCCACCGGTGACGGTGAAGACCCGCCCCTCGGTGGTCTCCCGGGACTCGGCGTAGCTCGGGGTGCTCGTGCTCGGGTTCGTCGTGCTCACTGGTACGACCTCCGCTGGTCCGGCGGTGGGATCTGGGCGCCCTTGTACTCGACCGGGACGCCGCCGAGCGGGTAGTCCTTGCGCTGGGGGTGCCCCTCCCAGTCGTCCGGCATCAGGACCCGGGTCAGGTTGGGGTGGCCGTCGAAGACGACACCGAACATGTCGTAGGCCTCCCGCTCCTGCCAGTCGGCGGTCGGGTAGACGGCGGTGACACTCGGTACGTGCGGCGCGTCGGCCGACACCGCGACCTCCAGCCGGACCTGACGCCGGAACGTCATCGAGGTCAGCTGGTAGACGACGTGCAGCCGTCGGTCGTCGCTGCCGAGGTAGTCCACACCGGAGACCGAGGAGCAGAGCTCGAACCGGAGTGCCGCGTCGTCCCGCATCACCTGGCAGACCTCGGCGATCCGCGCCGGGCGTACGTGCAGGGTCAGCTCGCCCCGGTCGACCACGACCTTCTCGATCGCGTCCGCGAACCCCGGGTACGCCTCCTCCAGCGCGTCGTGGACCTCGTCGAAGTAGCCGCCGTACGGCCGGGGGCTGCCGGCCACCGCGACCCGCTGCCGGACGAGCCCGCCGAAGCCGGAGGTGTCCCCGGAGCCGTGGATGCCGAACATCCCCTGACCGGCTTTCGTGGCCGGCGGGAACTCGGCCGGGGCACCGCTGGTCGCGCCGACCGGCGGCCGAGCCACCGGCACGCCGCCGCCCGGCTGCTCGCTGGGCCGATTCGGCGTGGCGCCGTTCTGACCGGAGTCACTCACCGACCCGACCCCCCTACCAGGTGGTTCTGTGCCTTCATCCAGTTCTCGATCCGCAGCTGCTCCTCGCGGCCCTCCGCGACGGCCCGGGTCCACTCGGCCCGGCGGGCCTTGTCGTTGCGGTACGACGAGGGCATCGAGCCCGGCGCCACCAGGGGTACGTCACCGCGTGCCTGGCGTGCCTCGAGCATCTTGCGGCCGTTCGGGCCGAGCGGCTCGTGGCCGATCTTCTCGCGCAGCTTGAGGATGGCGTCGATCAGCATCTCGGGCCGGGGCGGGCAGCCGGGCAGGTACATGTCGACCGGCACGATGTGGTCGACGCCCTGCACGATCGCGTAGTTGTTGAACATGCCGCCGCTGCTGGCGCAGACGCCCATCGAGATCACCCAGCGGGGCTCGGCCATCTGGTCGTAGATCTGGCGCAGTACCGGGGCCATCTTCTGACTCACCCGACCGGCCACGATCATCAGGTCCGCCTGCCGGGGCGAGGCCCGGAAGACCTCCATGCCCCACCGGCCGAGGTCGTAGTGGGCGCCGCCGGCCGCCATCATCTCGATGGCGCAGCAGGCCAGCCCGAAGGTGGCGCCCCAGAACGACGACTTGCGGGACCAGTTGACCAGCTTCTCCACCGAGGTCAGCAGGATGCCGGCCGGGAGTTTTTCCTCGATACCCATCTGACGACCTCCCTCAGTCCCAGTCCAGGCCGCCGCGACGCCAGACGTAGGCGTACGCGACGAAGACCGCGACGATGAACAGCACCATCTCCACGAAGGCGAAGGTCCCCAGCACGTCGAAGGAGACCGCCCACGGATACAGGAAGATGATCTCGATATCGAAGACGATGAACAGCATCGCCGTCAGGTAGAACTTGATCGGGAACCGGCCGCCGCCGACCGGCTGCGGGCTCGGCTCGATGCCGCACTCGTACGCGTCGAGCTTGGCCTTGTTGTAGCGCCGGGGGCCGGCGAGGCGCGCGGAGGCGACGGAGAAGAGCGCGAAGCCCGCGGCGAGGGCGAACAGCCCGATGATGGGTACGTACGGCGAGAGCGACATCGTTTTCCCCTGCTCGTCCTTCCCGGCCCTCGGTCAATGCCAAATTCACACTATTCACAGTCCTCCGGGCGACGCTGCCCGGGGTGCCGCTGACGCCCGCGTGCGGGCCCCGACGGCGGTCTACACGGCCGGAGCCGCCTTTGCCAACGCGTTGATGACCCGGTCCATGGCGTCCCCGCCGCGCGGGTCGGTCAGGTTGGCCATCAGCTTGAGTACGAACCGCATCAGGGTCGGATGCGGCATGCCGTGCCTGGTCGCGAGCCGCATCACCTGCGGATTGCCGATCAGCTTCACGAAGACGTTGCCGAGCCGGTAGTAGCCGCCGTAGCGGACCTTCAGCTCGGTCGGGTACGCGGCCAGCGCCCGCTCCCGCTCCGCGCCCGCCGGTCGGGCCAGCGCCTGCACCGCCACCTCGGCGGCGAGTTCACCGGACTCCATCGCGTACGCGATGCCCTCGCCGTTGAACGGGTTGACCATGCCACCCGAGTCGCCGACCAGCAGCACACCCCGGGTGTAGTGCGGTACCCGGTTGAAGCCCATCGGCAGCGCGGCACCGAGGATCGGGCCGTCCGCGTTCGCCTCGTCGGCGAGGCCCCAGTCCTCCGGCGTGTTGCCGAGCCAGTCGGTCAGCAGGCGGCGGTAGTTCGTCTTGCCGAAGCTCGGCGACGAGTTCAGCGCGCCGAGCCCGACGTTGACCCGGCCGTCGCCCATGCCGAAGATCCAGCCGTAGCCGGGCAACAGCTTGTCCGGGTGCTCGCGGCTGCGCAACTCCAGCCAGGACTCCAGATAGTCGTCCTGGTGCTTGACCGCTGACCGGTAGTAGCGACGGACCGCGACGCCCATCGGCCGGTCGTCCCGCTTGGTCAGGCCGAGGGCGAGCGGAAGCCGCCCGGAGACGCCGTCGGCGGCGACGACCAGCGGCGCATGGAAGGTCGCGGGGGTCTTGTCCGGACCGACCTCGGCGGTGACCCCGACCGACCGGCCGGTCTCGTCGAGGACCGGGCCGGTGACGGTGACCCCGGTACGCAGCGTCGCGCCGGCCTCGACGGCACGCTTGGCGAGCAGGTCGTCGAAGTCGAGTCGGGTTCGGACCAGACCGTAGTTGGGGAAGCTGGCCAGGTCGGGCCAGTCGAGTTCGAGGCGTATCCCGCCGCCGATCACCCGCAGGCCGCGGTTGCGCAGCCAGCCGGCCTCGGTCGAGGTGTCGACGCCGAGCTTGACGAGCTGCTTGACCGCGCGCGGGGTGAGCCCGTCGCCGCAGACCTTCTCCCGGGGGAACTCGGTCTTCTCCAGCAGCAGCACCCGGACGCCGTGTCGGGCCAGGTGATAGGCGGTGGTCGAACCGCCCGGACCGGCGCCGACGACGATGACATCCGCGTCGTGTTCGACTGCGGCCATCTGCGCCTCCCCTGCCGGTCGCTCGTGAAATGCTTCACAAGCTTGTTTCGGGGAGGAGTCTAAGACCGCGACGAGGCCGGCAACCGGTTAGGTGACCCTAAGTCGTCGAGGTAGGCGTGGTGGCTACCTTCCGACCTACCCGACGGTGTTGTTCCGCCGTACGTCCTGCCGTCCACTGTGGTCGACCGACGGAGGGCGCCACGTGCGGCGCGTCATCGCCGACGACGTGTGCCCGGTGCGGTTCGGGCCCGACCGCGCCAGCTGGGGCGACGTACCGACCGGGCGTACGACGACCGGCGACCGGGCCGGCTCAGGTGCGGTCGTCGCCGTCCCGCTGCTGTGGTCGGCCGCGCTGGGCGGGACCTCGGCGCAGCGGACCCGGCGTCACCGGCCCCGGCTCCGCCGGATGCGGGTCGGTCGGCCCGGGTTCCACCGGATGCGGGTCGGTCGGCCGGGGTTCGACCGGATGCGGGTCGGCGGGGCCGGGCCGTTCGGGATGTGGATCGGCCGGCCCGGGACGCCCCGGCTGCGGGTCGGTCGGGCGCGGTTCGACGGGATGCGGTGACGGCGGGAACGGCTCGGCCGGGTGCGGTTCCACCGGGTGCCCGTTGGTCGTCGCCGCCGGGCGTGCCCCGGTTGTCCCCGCCAGCTCCGTCCCTTCCGTCGCGGCCCGGTCGCGGCGCAGTTCGCTGTCGTACGGCAACTGCTCGCGTAGGGCGCCGCCGCTGACCCGGTCCAGCGCGGCGAGTACGTCGGAGACCACGGTGCGCACAGTGGCCGGATCCGGCCCGGCCAGCTCCCGGAGCTGGGCGATCAGTTCGGCGGCCTCCGCCTCGGCGTCCGCCTCCGTGGCACCCGACCGCGCCGGTGATCCACTTCGGTCGATCGGCTCCTCACCGTCGGTTCGCCGGTCTGCCCCCGTCATGGGCGCAGCCTACGGGGTCAAAACCGACCATGCGGATCAAACTGGCTAAAGACATTTACCACAATAACCTTCACAATCGACCGTCGCTCCCCTGTCGACGAGGTCGAAGGAGGTGCCGGCAACGCCCGCTGACCGGCCGCCGGCGAACGTGACGACCGGACGGCGCGGATTCCGCCCGCGGGGTCGCGAGACGTCACGACCGGATGACGCGAGACGTCACGCCCGGATGGCACGGTGCAGGGCGACCACCCCGCCGGTCAGATTCCGCCAGGCCACCCGCTCCCAACCCGCGTCCGCGATCCGGGCCGCCAGCCCGGCCTGGTCAGGCCAGGCCCGGATCGACTCGGCGAGGTAGACGTACGCGTCGGGGTTGCTGGCCACCGCCCGCGCCACGACCGGCAGCGAACGCATCAGGTAGGACAGGTAGACGGTCCGGAAGGCCGGGTTGGTCGGCGTACTGAACTCGCAGACCACGAGCCGGCCGCCGGGACGGGTCACCCGGGCCATCTCCCGCAGCGCCGCCGTCGGGTCCACCACGTTACGCAGTGCGAGCGAGATGGTCACCGCGTCGAAGGACTCGTCGGGGAAGGGCAGCCGCAGCGCGTCACCGGCCAGCAGCGGCACCTCGGGGCGTACCCGCCGGCCGGCCCGGAGCATGCCGATCGACAGGTCCATGCCCACCGCGTACGCCCCGGAGGTGGCCAGCTCGGCGGTGGAGACACCGGTGCCGGCGCCGACGTCGAGCACCCGGTCACCGGGGTTCAGGTCCAGGGCGGCCAGGGTCAGTCGGCGCCAGCGCCGGTCCTGGCCGAACGAGATGATGGTGTTGGTCAGGTCATACCGGGACGCCACCTGGTCGAACATCGCCGCGACCTCGTGCGGCTGCTTGTCCAGGCTGGCGCGCCGTCCGGACGGAGTACGGGTCACGTCGCGAGTCTGCCACCGTGGACACACCGAGGGCGAGGTGGTCGCCCACCTCGCCCTCGATGCCGTGCGTTATGTGAACGGCCCTCGCGGACCGATAGGGAACGACCGTCAGGCGTCCGACTTCTCGTCGCCCGGGGTCACCAGGACCACCCGGCGTCGCCGGCTGGCCACGAACATCAGCACACCGGCGGCCACCACGGCGAGCCCGACGCCGCCGGTCAGGCCGGCCTGCACGCCGGTGACCGGCAGGCCACCGCCGTCGCCCTCGCCGGCCCCGCCGCCACCGCCGTCACCGGCGCCGTCGGAGACAACAACCGCGAAGCCGTCCGAGTTGTCGCTCGCGTCGACCTCGGTCACGCCGGCCTCCCCGACGTTGACCATGGTGACGTTCTCCGGCAGTTCCGGGGCCGCACGACGGGCCGCCGGGGAGCCGACCGGCTCCTGCCGCAGCGCCTGCACCGTCCACGAACCGTCCGGCAGGGTCACCGGCCCGGTCACGTCGGCGTCGACGGTGACCGGCCACCAGAACCGGGCGGCCAGGTCGTGGCCCAGCTCGGGGTTGGCGTCCAGCACCACCTCGGGGTACTCGCAGGTCGCCACCCGGTTGTCGGCGCTGTAGTCACAGTCCGGCTCGACCTCGGCGAAGGTCACCCGCTCCGGCAGCCGTACGGTCATCTTGACACCGACGGCGACCGCGTCGCCCCAGTTCGTCACGTATCCGAGCAGCGACGTGGTGTCGCCGGCCCGCAGCGGGGTGCCCGCCGCGGCAGCCGGGGTGGCCTGCCTGTCCTTCACGTCGGGCACCAGTACGCCGAGGTCGACGCCGCCCTCCTCGGTGAAGGTCACGTCGACGGTGCGCGAGTTGTCGTCTCCGCTGGAGTCGCCGGGCGACTCGATGGTGAAGGTGACCGGCGCGCTGTACGCACCCACGTCCGGCATCCGTCGGAAGAGCACCAACGGGAACTCGGCGGTCTGGCCCGGTCCCGGGATCTCCGCCTTCGGTACCTCGCAGTCCCACAGCTCGGGCCGGGGTCCGGTGGCGCCGCAGTCCTCGACGACCGGGATGACGACGGCCTTGTCGTAGTCGACCTTGGAGGTGTCCACGAAGATCGTCAACGACTCCGGGGTGTCGGTGCCGTTGTTGGTGACCTTCACCCACCCTTCCTTGTCCGGGGCGTTGGCGGCCAACCGGGTTCCGGCGACCGAGAGTTCCAGGTCTGTCCCGGCACCGGCGGCGTACGACGGCGCCCCGGCCATGGCCACCGCACCGACCGCGAGCAGTGCGGCTCCGCCGGCCCTGAGCAGGCCGGCACGAACTGTCGTCACGAAGATGACTCTCCCCCGCAGAAAGATCGGAAGTACGAGCCGGGACGTTATCCGGTCCGACTCGGAGGCCGCGACACTCTTGACGGAACCGTTATCCCCCGCCGTACGGCGCCGAAGCCAAGGAATGTCCGGAATTAATCGGCTTCGCGGCGGCCCATTTCTCCGGGACCCAGGACAATGGGCAGAAATTTCATTCACATCGACAGCCCGTGATCCACCATTCGGATGATCACGGAAACCCGCCGACGACCCCCGGACCCACCTGCGGTCGGCGACCACCCACGTCCGGGTCCGCCCCGGCACGCAACCGGGCATCGGGACGCCGACCGGACCGTGCCCGACCGCCGGGCCGGTTGGCCGCTTCGCCGCCCCGGAGGAGATCGACCGGAACGGGGCGGCCCGGAACGGGGCGGCCCGGAACGGGCGGAATCGTCCCGGAACGAAGCGACCCGGCCCGGTCCACGGCCAGGCGTGGACCCGGACCGGGCCGGATGCGATGCGGAAGCTCCCGTCGCGGATGACCCCGGGAGTGACGATTCAGTGGGCCGGCTGCGCCTCGACCAGCGGCAGCGCCCTGCCCACCCCGCCGCCGGGCAGGGCGATCGAGGAGAAGTGCGACACCACGCGGTCGTCGGTCGGGTCGTCGGCCGGCGTCCGGTGCACCCTGAGGTGCCGGTAGAGGGTGTCCCGCTGGGCGGGGATCCGGTCGGCGGACCGGATCATCCAGATCAGCTCGTGCAGGTTGGAGCGGTGCCGGGCGCCGGCGGAGGAGATGACGTTCTCCTCCAGCATGATCGAGCCCAGGTCGTCGACCCCCATGTGCAGGGCGAGCTGGCCGACGTCCTTGCCGGTGGTGAGCCAGGACGCCTGCAGGTGCGGAACCGTCTCGAAGAACAGCCGGGCCACCGCGATCAGCCGCAGGTACTCCGTGGTGGTCGCCTGGGTCCGCCCCTTGAGGTGGTTGTTCTCCGGCTGGTACGTCCACGGGATGAACGCCCGGAAGCCCTGGGTGCGGTCCTGCACGTCACGGATCATCCGCAGGTGCTCGATCCGCTCGGCGTTGGTCTCGCCGGTCCCCATCATCATCGTGGCGGTGGACTCGACGCCCTGCCGGTGCGCGAGCTCCATCACCTCCAGCCAGCGGGCGCCGGACTCCTTCAACGGGGCGATCGCCTGACGCGGCCGTTCGGGCAGCATCTCCGCGCCGGCTCCCGCGATGGAGTCCAGCCCGGCCGCCTTGATCCGGCTGATCGCCTCGTCGAGCGAGACGCCGGAGACCTTCGCCATGTGCAGGATCTCGCTCGGCCCGATCGAGTGGATCGCCAGTTGCGGGTACGCCTTCTTCACCGAGGAGAAGAGTTCCTCGTAGTACTCGACGCCGTAGTCGGGGTGGTGGCCACCCTGCAGCATCACCTGGGTCGCGCCCAGCTCGACCGCCTCGCCGCACCGACGGAGGATCTCCTCGGTGGGGTGGGTCCAGCCCTCCCTGTGCTTCGGCGCCCGGAAGAAGGCGCAGAACTTGCAGGCGGTGACGCAGACGTTGGTGTAGTTGATGTTGCGGTCGATCAGGTACGTGACGATGTTGTCCGGGTACCGGCGTCGCCGTACCGCGTCGGCCGCCTCACCGAGGGCGTGGAAGGGCGCCTCGGTGTAGAGGAGCAGTGCCTCCTCCGGCGTGATCCGTCCGCCGTCCGCGCCGCGTTGCAGGATGTCGTCGATTTCCCGGCTCACCGTCACAGCCCCGAGGGTACGCCGCGCCCGGTCGGGGCGGCAGGCACCGCCCATCCCTGTCAGCCGGACCACCCCTGTCGTCGACGATGCGCCGCGGGGTCGGGTGGGCGGCGGCCGACGTACCTTGTCGCGGCCGGAGAGCGCCCAGCGGGACGACGACGTGGTGACGGCCGGGGTCAGGTGGTGCAGCTGCCGTTGTCCGGGTTGACGCACTTCGCCCGGCTCCACAGCGTCTCGAAGTTGGCCCGGAAGTCGTCCCAGACCGCCGGGTGCTCGATTTTCACCAGCGTCTCGTCGTGGTCCTGCAACGCCGGTCCGGTGATGTTGTGCGAGCCGGTGAAGACCACGCTCCGACCAGGCACGCCGGCGAAGGTGCCCCGGATCACGATGTTCTTGGAGTGCACGGTGACCACCCGGCCGTCGTAGTTGCTGGCCTCGGCGTCGTGGTACTTCTTCAGCGAGATGTTCGGCTGCCCGTTCAGGGTGGCGTACGTGGTGCTGCCCATCGAGCCGTACACCACCCGGACCCGGCAGCCGAGCCGGCCGATCCGGCGCAGCTCGGTGGCGACCTCGGGCCGGGCGTTGGTGATCTGGGCGTGCGCCACGTCCACCGAACAACCGGACTCGTACGCGGTCACCTCGGCCAGCCGGTTAGCCAGGGTGTCACTGTCGGAACGGGGCGAGTGGTAGACCGTCACCGCGGTGTTCGGCGACTTGTAGTAGCCGTTCGTGGCGTTGAAGTAGTTGTTGTTCTTGCGCTGCGCCCGCATGTCGTTGAAGTACGCGGTGAAGTGGTCGTACAGCTCGTAGTCCTCGTGCACGACCAGCGCGGTGTTGAAGTAGTTGTTCTGGCTGAAGGTCAGATTCTGCGAGCTGACCACGACGACCCGTTTCATGGTGCCGCTGGTCGAGAACGTGAAGACCTTGTTGTGGTTGATCGAGTTGCTCTGGTTGCCGATGCAGGCCGTCGACCCGGCCACCGTCGAGGAGGTCTTGCCGCAGATCACCAGGTCGTCGAGGTTGGCCGCGCGGAGCACCTGCATCGCGGCGTTGTCCGCACCGGTGTTCACCCCGCCGCCGGTCTCGTCCAGCACCACCCGGACCACCGCACCCCGGGCCGCCGCGCGGGCCAGTGCCTCGGCCACCACCGGCGAACTCCAGCTGAACATGATGCCCCGGATGTAGCCGCCGGCCGGTACCCCGTCGGCGAGCCGGACCAGCTCGTCCTCGATCGCCCGGTCGCGGGTGCCGTCCTCGGCCGGAACGTTGAACACGGTGTACGCCGGGAACGGGTCGGCGGCGGCCACCCTGCCGGGCACGACGGCCGCCGGCACGGCGGCCGGGCCGGTGACGACCGCGGCGCCGGCCGCCGCCGAACCGGGCAGCGCGGCAGCCAGCACCCCCACCGTCAGGCAGCTCGCCAGCACGACACGGACCGGGGTACGACGCGGGCCAGAACTCCTCATCCGCTCTTACTAGTATAAATCCTTCGATCTGACAACGCCCTGCGCAGGAATTCTTCATCTACCATCCGTCCTGGCCCACCGCACGACAACCCCGACGGAGGACAGATGCAGGTGACGTTCGAGGTGCCCTCGGACCGGAGGCACTGGGTACGGGCCACCCGGCGGGCGATGCGGCCGTACATGGTGACCATCACGGTCGCGTGCCTGATCATCGTGTTGGCCGGCGCCACCCTCGTCGCACTCGACCCGGACGAAGCCGGCCAGGGCATCGGGTTCATCGTGCTCGGCCTCGTCCTGCTGTCGTTGGGCCCGCTCCTGCCCTGGCTGACGGTACGGATGCAGAAGTGGATGCTCACCCCGCCACTCACCATCACCGTGACCCCGGAGAAGCTGGCCAGCCGCTCGGCGACCACCTCCTCCGAGTTCGCCTGGTCGGCGGTACGCCGGGTGCAGGAGACCAGCGACATGTGGCTGGTCCGCCTCGGCCGCTCCCACCTGCTCATGCTGCCCAAGAACGGCACCGACGAGACCGGCCGCCAGGAGTTCCGGCACCTGCTCGTGGAGCGGGGACTGGCCCGGTAGTCGCCCGACCCGCGACGGCCGGCACCCGGCGAGGGGCGGCCGGCACCGCCCCGGCGAGCGGCGGCCGGCCGGGGGCGTCGCCGGCACCGCCCGACCCGACGGCGCCGTACCGTGCGCAAATCCGTTGGCCGTCGGGTGTCCGCTCCCGCTATGGTCCGGCGATGCCGCTGCACCCGGACCCGGACGAGCCCGCCGACTCCGTGCTCCGCACGGTTCGCGGCACCCCCCTCGCCCGGTTGCGCATCAGGGACGACGACGGTGAGCGGATCGCCACCGACGTCCGGCCGCTGCCCGGGGCGGACCTGCCCGAGGTGGTCGACCAGGCCCGCCGGGACCTCGCCGGGCTCCGGCTGGAGACCCCGGACGACAACCTGCTGGCGGCCCTGCTGGCCAGCGGCCTCGAACGTCGCCGGGCCGCCACCGACCTGCGACACGACCTCGCCGACCTGCCGGCCGTCCCCGAACCGCCGGTCGGATGGACGCTGACCGCCGCCGGCTGGGACGACGACCTGGCCGAGGCGTGTGCCGCCGCGTACGGGCCGGACCATCCGGACGGCTCCTGGTCGGACGAGGACACCCGGTACATCCAGGCGATGTACGACACCGGAGAGCCGGTACCACCGCTGCGTACCGCCTCGGCCCGGGTGGTGGGGCCGGACGGACGCAGCGCCGGTCACGTCCTCTGTGCCGGCCCGGTTCCGTGGACCGACGACGTCTGCGCCTGGATCCTCAACATCGCGGTGGCACCGCACGCCCAGGGGCACGGGCTGGGCCGGGCACTGCTGATCCACGCCCTGCACGGCACCCGTGCCGCCGGGCTGCCGACCCTCGGCCTCCAGGTGGCGGACGGCAACCCGGCCCGCGCGATGTACGACCGCACCGGCTTCCGCGTCCGTACCCGGATACTCGCCGTCCAACTGCCGGCCTGAGCCGCACGCCGGGCCCAGCCGTCGTGGTCGATGCCGTCGGGCCGGGCTCAGCCGTCGTAGTCGATCTCCAGGGTGTCGGTCACCGGGCTGGCCTGACAGGTCAGCACGTACCCGGCGGCCAGCTCGTCCGGTTCCAGGGCGTAGTTGCGGGCCATGGTGACCTCACCGGAGACGACCTTCGCCCGACAGGTCGAGCAGACCCCGCCCTTGCAGGCGTACGGCAGCTCGCCGCGGACCCGCAACGCGGCGTCGAGCACCCGCTCGTCCCGCCCCATCCGGAAACTCGACGTCCGGCCGTCCAGCCGGATCGTCACCTCGCTGCCAACCTCGGACCCGCCCACCGGCCGGACCGGCGGGGCGGGCGGGGCGTCCACGTGGAACAGTTCCGCGTGCACCGCCTCCGCCGGCACCTCCCGGGCGGCCAGCACCTCCCGGGCGTCGACCACCATCCCGTACGGGCCGCAGAGGAACCACTCGTCGATCCGGTCGGCCGGCACCAGCGTGTCCAGCAGCCGGCCCAGACGGTCGGCGCCGATCCGGCCGGAGAGCAGCGGCGACTCGCCCGGCTCCCGGGACAGCACGTGCAGCAGGTGCAGCCGTTCCGGATACCGGTCCTTCAGGTCCGCCAGCTCGTCGGCGAACATCACCGTACGGGCGTGCCGGTTGCCGTACACCAGGGTGAACGTGCTGGCCGGTTCGACCGCGAGCGCGGTCGCCACCAGTGAGAAGACCGGGGTGATCCCGGAACCGGCGACCACCGCCGCATAGTGCCGGGCCCGGTCCGGGGAGAACGCCGAGGTGAAGTGCCCCAGCGGTGGCAGCACCTCGACGGTGTCCCCGGCCCGCAGCGCGGTGACCGCGAACCGGGAGAAGGCGCCGCCCGGCACCTCCCGCACGCCGATCCGCAACCGACCGGTCCCGACCAGCTCCGCCGGGGTCGAGCAGATCGAGTACGACCGCCGTACCTCCAGGTCGTCCGCGTCGAACCGGCGCACGGTGAGGTGCTGGCCGGCCCGGAAGGCGAAGCTGTCCCGCAGTTCCGCCGGCACCTCGAAGGTGACCGCGACCGCGTCCTCGGTCAGCCGGTCGACGCTCCGGACCGGCAGCGGGTGGAAGACCGGCCGGCGACGTACCGGTCGGGTGATGGTCACACTCACAGCGCCCTCAGATGGTCGAAGGGTTCCCGGCAGGCCCGGCACCGCCACAGCGCCTTGCATGCGGTCGAGCCGAACCGGCTGAGCTGCTCGGTGTCGGCGGTCCCGCAGCGCGGGCAGCGTACCGAGAGGGTCAGTGCCACCGGGCCGCCGGAACCGGCCGCCGGGCCGGGTGGGGCGATGCCGGCGGCGGCGAGTTTGGCCCGACCGGCCTCCGAGATCCAGTCGGTGCTCCAGGCCGGGGCGTAGATCGTGCGTACCTCGGCGTCGGGGTGCCCGGCGGCGGCGAGCGCGGCCCGGATGTCGGCCCGGATCACGTCCATCGCCGGACAACCGGTGTACGTCGGGGTGATGGTCACGGTGACGCGCCCGGTCTCCGGCTCGACCGTCACGTCGCGCAGGACGCCGAGGTCCTCGATGGTCAGTACCCGCAGCTCCGGATCGACCACCGCCGCCACCGCCGCCCGCGCGCTCACAGCGCTGACCTTTCGTTCGCGACTGCGGGGCTTGGTCGCTGGGCTCCCGCACTCCTCGCGCTCACCAGCGCTGACCTTTCGTTCGCGACTGCGGGGCTTGGTCGCTGCGCTCCCGCACTCCTCGCGCTCACCAGCGCTGACCTTTCGTTCGCGACTGCGGGGCTTGGTCGCTGCGCTCCCGCACTCCTCGCGCTCACCAGTTCGCCCCGGGGTGGGCGCGGTGCAGGACCTGCATCTCGGCGAGCAGGTAGGAGAGGTGCTCGGTGTGCCGTCCGGCACGTCCGCCATCCGGGGCCCAGCCGTCCGCCGGCCGGTCCAGCGTCGCGGTCGCCAGCACCGGCTCGACGACGGCCAGGAAGTCGGCCCGCAGCCCGGCCGGGTCGACCGGCGCGGTCGGATCGGCCGCGAACAGCTCGTGGGTGTACGGCCAGACCTCGTCCACCGCCGCCTGCATCCGCCGGTGCGACTCGGCGGTGCCGTCACCGAGCCGAAGTGTCCACAGTCGAGCGTGGTCGAGGTGGTACGCGACCTCCTTGCCGGCCTTGCCGGCGATGGCGGCGAGCCGCTCGTCGGGGCAGCCGCGGAGCCGGGTGTAGAGCGGTAGCTGGTAGGCGGAGAGGAAGAGCAGTTTCGCGATGGTCACCGCGAAGTCGCCGTTCGGCAGCTCGACCAGCAGGCAGTTGCGGAACTCGCGGTCGTCCCGCAGGTATGCGAGCGCGTCCTCGTCCCGGCCGGCCCCTTCCAGCTCGCCCGCGTACGTCAACAGCAGTCGGGCGGCGCCGAGCTGGTCCAGGGCGATGTTGGCCAGCGCGACGTCCTCCTCCAGCTCCGGTGCGGCAGCCACCCACTCGCCGAGCCGTTGCGCGGCGACCAACGCGTCGTCGCCGAGCGCCAGCAGGTGCTCCACGGTGGTGACCCCGGGCGTGCCGGTGCCGTTCACAGACGTGTTCACAGGTGCGCCGCCCCGTCCGGTACCTCGTAGAAGGTCGGGTGCCGGTAGACCTTGTCGGCGGCCGGGGCGAAGAAGGCGTCCTTCTCGTCGGGGCTGGAGGCGGTGATCGCGGCGGCCGGAACCACCCAGATCGACACCCCCTCCTGGCGTCGGGTGTAGACGTCCCGGGCGTTGCGCAGCGCCAGCTCGGCGTCCGGGGCGTGCAGGCTGCCCACGTGGTTGTGCGACAGCCCGCGCCGGGGGCGGACGAAAACCTCCCAGAGCGGCCAGCCACGCCGGTCCGTCGAGTCACCACTCATGCCGTCACCCCGCTACGCTCGGCGGCCCCGTGGGCCGCGACACCGGGCCGACCGGTTCGCTCGCCACGCCCGCTCACACCGCCACCTCCAGTTGGTCGGCGGGCCGGGCCGCCCGCTTCGCCGCGTACGCCTCGGCGGCCTCCCGGACCCAGGCCCCGTCGGTGTGGGCCCGGCTCCGGTGCGCGGCCCGCTGCCGGTTGCACGGCCCGTCGCCGGAGATCACCCGCATCAGCTCGGCGTAGTCCGGCTGGGTGAAGTCGTACGCCTGCCGTTCGGTGTTCCAGCGCAGGTCCGGGTCGGGAATCCGGAGACCGAGCACCTCGGCCTGCTGCACGCACATGTCGACGAACCGCTGCCGCAGCTCGTCGTTGGAGAAGCGCTTGATCTTCCACGCCATCGACTGCTGGGAGTGGGTGGAGTCGCCGTCCGGTGGGCCGAACATCGCCAGTGACGGGTACCACCAGCGGTCGACCGCGTCCTGGGCCATCTCCCGCTGGGCCGGGGTGCCGTGCGCCAGGATGTGCAGGATCTCGTAGCCCTGCCGCTGGTGGAAGGACTCCTCCTTGCAGACCCGGATCATCGCCCGGGCGTACGGCCCGTACGAGCACCGGCACAGCGGCACCTGGTTGACGATCGCCGCGCCGTCCACCAGCCAGCCGATCGCGCCGACGTCGGCCCAGCTCAGCGTCGGGTAGTTGAAGATCGAGCTGTACTTCTGCCGGCCCGCCAGCAGCAGGTCGACCAGTTCGTCCCGGGTCACCCCGAGGGTCTCGGCGGCGGCGTACAGGTAGAGGCCGTGCCCGGCCTCGTCCTGGACCTTGGCGAGCAGGATCGCCTTGCGCTTGAGCGACGGCGCCCGGCTGATCCAGTTCCCCTCCGGCTGCATGCCGATGATCTCGGAGTGTGCGTGCTGGGCGATCTGCCGGATCAGGGTCTTCCGGTAGGCGTCCGGCATCCAGTCCCGGGGCTCGATCTTCTGGTCGGCCTCGATCAGCGCGGTGAAGTACGCCTGCGGGTCGGTGTCGGCGGCGGGGCCGTCCGCGACGTCGGGACGGCCCTGGGCGGCGGCGGCCCGCAGTGCCGCCTCCGCCGCCTCGACCTGGCCGAGCAGGCCGTCGGCCGGCCCGTCGCCGGGTCCGGCGTGGGGCCCGTCCGGGGGTCGGACGTCCGGGTCGGGAAAGTGATGTCCGTACACAGAGTAAGTGTTACAGCTCAACCGGCCGGTTACCAAGACGTGTAACAGAAATGCGGCCCGAGGCCGGAGCGGTGCCGGTCGTGACCACGAGACCATTTGTCCCGGTGGCGGGTGAATGACCCCGGTCACAGTGGCGCCGATCTTTCGGCATCAAACGCTGGATAAGAGGTTATTTCAGGGCACCTCATGCCAATTTCACAATCGCGCGCCCTGGCAGATCGGCCCGGGCCACGTAAACTTTTCCCGTCCCGTACAGCCGTTTCACCCCGGTGGTACGGAGGCGCGGAGCGCCGGTGTGAGGCCTGCGGACGCGCCGACGCGCCCCAGCAAGACCCCCGGTGCCCTGGACTCGCGGCCCCCCGCCCTCACGCTTGGAGCCCCTTCTCATGCGCTCCCGCATGCCCCTGGTGCTCGCCATGGCGACAGTCGTGCTTGGCGGGCTGCTGCTCGTCCCCCTCGCCCACGCCAAGCTCACCCCGTCGAACCCGCCTCCGGACGCCCCACCCACGACGGAAGCGCCGGAGAAGCCGGTTCCGGCAGGGATCACACCCGCCGCGCCACCCGCGCCCACCCTGGTCGCCGGGCCGGTGACCGTACCGGACGTGGACGGCTTCTTCTCCTGGGCCCTGCTGGACCGCCGGAGCGGCAGGATCTCCGGCGCCCGGAACATGACGGCGACCAACTCGACGGAGTCGATGATCAAGGTCTGGATCGTCTCGGACTACCTCCGCCGACTCGGCGACAGGAAGCCGCCGGCCGAGATGCTCAAGGCCGCCAGCACCGCGATCCGGGACAGCAACGACAACGCCACGGAGTTGCTCTTCAACCAGGGCGGCGGGGGCCCGGTGATCGACCGCCTGATCAAGGTGTGCGGACTCACCGACACCAAGAAGGTGGTTCCACCCAGGTCAAGGACTGTCTGGTGGAGTTACACCCGAATGTCCGCTCGGGACGCCGTCCGGATGGGAGAGTGCATCAAGGACGGCACCGCTGCCGGCAAGAGATGGACCAAATGGGTGCTCGACGAGATGACCAAGGTACGCGGTAGCACCGCCAAGAAGGACCAGAAGGCGAACCAGGGTGGGGGCCGCTGGGGCATCATCGACGGCCTGCCGCCGGAACTGGCGAAGGGCGTGGCCATCAAGAACGGCTGGACCCGGATCGGTGCCGACGGGAAGTGGCACCTGAACTGCCTCGCGGTCTCGGACGACTGGGTGCTGTCGGTGCTGACCCGCTACCCGGTGAACAAGAGCCTCGACTACGGCGCGAACCTCTGCGCCAGCGTCGCCAGCCAACTGGTCGCGGCGCGTCCGGGCGCCGTACTCAAGATCCCGCCGCCGATCGGCAACGCGGCGGCCAAGCCCGGTGGGGGACCGTCCTGATGGCCGCCAGCCAGCGACGCGGCACGTCCGCGCCCGACTCCAACCGTTCCACCCTGGTCCGACTGGGCCTGATCACCGGCGTCCTGCTGGTCCTGGTGCTGGTCGCGCTCCGCTTCCTGCCCGGATCCCCGTTCGCCGAGACCGCCGCCGCCAGGTGGGGTGAGCCGGCCGGCTCCGGCGCGACCGCCGGACCGGGGCAGGCGACCCCCACACCGACACCGAGCCCCGCCCTGCCGGCGCTGCCGGTGGCGCCGACCGACGTGGAGATCGACACCGACGGCTGGTGGAACTGGGCACTGATGGACACCCGGACCGGCAAGATCACCGGGTCGGACAACATGGACGAGACCAACCCGACCGCCTCCATGATCAAGGCGTGGATCGGCGCCGACTACCTGCGGCGCGCCGCCGAGAAGAACCAGACGCCGAGCGACGCCCGGCTGGACGAGGTCTCGATCATGATCCGGGACAGCGACAACAACGCCGCCTCGGATCTCTACGAGGTCAACGGCGGCACGGCGTCGATCAAGCGGCTGATCAGCATCTGCGACCTGACCGACAGCAGCCCCGCCCCGGACGGCGGGTGGAGTCGTACCGCGCTCTCGGCCCGGGACGCGGCCCGGATGGGCGCCTGCATCGCCGACGGCCGGGCCGCCGGGCCGAAGTGGACCTCGTGGCTGCTCGACGAGATGCGGGCGGTCCGCGGCGTCGGCAACTTCGGCATCCGCAAGGCGTTCCCGACCTCGGTGCAGAAGACCATCGCGGTCAAGAACGGCTGGGTGGACCGGACCCCCGAGCAGAAGTACACCGTCAACTGCCTGGCCGTCGGCGACGGCTGGACCATGGCGGTGGAGACCCGCTACGCGATCGACCTCGGCTACACCTACGGCGCGAAGATCTGCGAGGAGGTCGCCGCGCAACTCCGTACCGACTGAGGTGTCAGGAAGGGGCCCTTCCTATACAAAAAGCGATAGGAAGGGCCCCTTCCTTTCAGCCGACGAAGAAGGCCGGGCCGTCGGCCGGCAGCGCCGGCAGGTCGGCCAGCGAGGAGGCCCGCCGGGCGAACTCCCGCAGGCCCGCCACCTGGCGGTCGCCGAGCGAGAAGTCCAGCGTCCGGAAGTACGTCGCCAGCGTCGCCGCGTCGAACGTCTCCCACCGGGCCGCCGCCTCGGCCACCTCGTCGAGTTCGGCGAGGCAGAGGTCCCGGGACCGGAGGAACGCCTGGTGCACCTCCTTGACCAGACCCGGGTGGTCGGCGGCGAAGTCACGACGTACCGCCCAGACGGCGAAGACCATCGGCAGCCCGGTCCAGTCCCGCCACGCCTGGCCGAGGTCGGTGACCTCGAGCCCCCGGCCCGGTGCCTCGTGGAGGGCGCGCAGCGCCACGTCACCGATCAGCACCCCGGCGTCGGCCTCGAGCAGCATGGTGGTCAGGTCCGGCGGGCAGCTGAAGTACTCCGGGTGCACCCCGTACTTCTCGGCGAGCATCAACCGGGCCAGCATCACGCCGGTCCGGGAGGTCGAGCCGAGCGCGACCTTGGCGCCGTCCAGTTCCGCGAGCGGGCGGGTGGAGACCACGTTCACCGAGAGCACCGGCCCGTCGCTGCCGACCGCGAGGTCGGGCAGGAGCAGCAGTTCGTCGGCGTACCGGAGATACTCGACCAGCGTGATGGGCCCGATGTCGAGGTCACCGGCGACCAGCTGGGCACTCAACCGCTCCGGTGAGTCCTTCTGCAGGTCGACGTCGATCAGCGCGCCGGAGCGCATCAGGCCCCAGTAGATCGGCAGACAGTTGAGGAATTGGATATGTCCTACCCGGGGTCGCCGTAGCTCGGTCATGATCCGACCGTAACCGGCGGATCGAGCGCCTGCTCAGCTGACCGGTGCGGAAGTGGCCGGTGCCGCATCCCCCGGTTCCGGCTCCCGGCGCCGGTCCGACTCCCGGCGGACCGCCCGGAGCACCACCGGTACGACCATGAGGATCACCGCCAGACCGGTCAGCCCGGTCGCCGCGACCAGCGGACGCGGCGCGAACCGGGCGAGCAGCAGACCGCCGGCCAGGTAGCCGAGCATGCCGGCGCCCTGGATCGCCGCGTTCTGGGTGGCGTAGGCCCGCCCTCGTACCGCCGGCGGCACCCGCTCGACCATCACCAGGTTGCTGAACACGTTGAGGCCGCCGTTCGCGACGCCGCCGAGCAGCCAGAGCGGGATCAGCCAGCCGGCCGTCGGGACCGTGGCACCGGCCAGCACCGCCAGGCAGGCCAGGCCGAGCATGGCCAGCACCCCCCAGACCCGGGCGCCGTCGTCGGGTACCCGCCGGGAGGCGCCGGCCAGCAGCCAGGTGCCGGCCAGCATCCCGGCGGTCCAGGACATGGTCACCAGGCCGTACGTCGTCGTGCCGGCGCCCAGGGTCTCGCGTACGTAGAACACGTCGATCACGTTGACCGCGCCCACGCCGGCCACGGTCGCCGCGATGGCGGCCACCATCGTCCAGAGCAGCGGATCCTGCCGCAGTCGCCAACCGGTGCCGGTGGACCGGCCGGCACCGGCGGGCCGGCGGGCGCCGGTTTGCGCAGGGCCGCCTGGCGCACGGGGCGGTGACCCGCCCGCCCCGGCCGTCGCCGTGCTGTGCCGCCCACCCCGACGGGTACGCAGCAGCAGCCCCGCCACGACCAGGGCCAGGTAGCTGGCGGCGTCGAGCAGCAGCGGCGGCCGGACCCCGAACTCGCCGACCAGCAGTCCCGCCAGGGCGGGCGCGAGCAGCAGGCCCAGGGACCCGGCGGTCTGGTTGACCGCGCTGGCCCGCGCCAGGTCCTCGCGACGCACCATCTCGGGCAGCAGCGCGGCCAGGGTCGGCTGGGTCACCGCCAGTCCGCAGGCGAGCAGTGCGACCAGTACCAGGATCACGTCGACCCGTTCGGCGTACGCCAGCGCGACACAGCAGCCGGCCTGGGCGAACCCGGCCCAGACGAGCAGCGTACGGCTGTCCACCCGGTCGGCGAGCCGGCCGGTCAGCGGGCTGAGCAGGACCAGCGGGAGGGTCGCGGCCAGCAGCACCCCGGACACCGCCAGCCCGCCGGCGCCCGCTGTCTGGAGCGCGAGCGCCAGCGCGGTGGCGGCGAGGAAGTCGCCGCAGGTGGAGACCGCCCGGGCGGCGGCGGCCAGGTGGACGTCGCCCCACCGGGTGGTGGGCAGCCCGCCGTCGCCGGCAGTTGCGAAGGACATATTTCGAAAGTAATCCTTCATAACCGCCGACGGCAAGACCCGGCATCCCGCCAGGGTCAGTCCATCGGCATCGCCGCGTAGTGGACCACCACCGCCCGAGCGCCCTCCGGCGGCCTGGTGCGATCACTACGCCGGTACGGCCGCATCAGCTCCCGTACCGCCTCGTTCAACGTGGTCAACTCCTCGGCGGTCAGCATCAGCACGGACCCGCCGTAGGTGGTGGCGTCGTACCACTCCTTCGACTCATCCCCGAGCCGCCGCGCCCACTCCCGGATCCGCTGGTAGTCCCGGGCGGCGTAGACCTCGATCAGGGTCTCCTGGGCGGCACGCGCCTCCTGCGACGAGTCCGGTCCGGCCTCCACCCCGAACGAGCGCGCCTTGCTCCGCCACAGCCGCTCCCGGGCGTCACCCCGGCTGGGCGCCTGCTCGACCAGGCCGAACCTGGCCAGTTCCCGCAGGTGGTAGCTGGTGGCGCTGGGCGACAAGCCGACGATCTCGGCACACTCGGTGGCGGTGATCGCGCTGTCGGTGGAATTCAGGTGATCCATGATCTCGACCCGGGCCGGATGCGCCAGTGCCCGCATCACCTGCGGATCGCTGATCACCAACGGACGATGCTCCACGGACTCCTCGCTCATGACCCCCATGATTCCGCCCCGGCCCGGACCGAGCTAAATCACTCGCCGCCGGACCGGCCCCGGCGTACGCTTATCGGCCCTGCCGACGGCCGCGGTGAGCACGCACCGCAGCGGACGTCCCCGCGCCGGGGCTGGCCATCCAGCCCGACGGACACGCGAGCAGAGATCGTCGTACCCGAGGACCCACGATGACCGTGCCCGTGCCCGCGCCCGACCTCGCCACGCCGACCACCACCGACCCGGGCGGCGACCCCGACCCCACCGCCGGACCCGACCTCGCCGCCGACCTCGCCGGCGAACGGGCCCACCTGACCGCCTCCCGGGCCGCGCTGCGCCGGATGCGCGAACACGCCGAGGCGCTGTTCCGCGCCGGCCAGGAGGTCGCCGGTGACGCGTACACCGCCGAGACCCTCGGCAGCACGCTCTCCCGCCGGGTCGCCGAACTCGCCGACGACCCGAACACCCCGCTCTTCTTCGGCCGCCTCGACTTCGCCGACGGCGACTACCACATCGGCCGACGGCACGTCTCCGACGAGGTCGGCGAACCGATGGTGCTGGACTGGCGGGCCCCGATCTCCCGGTCGTTCTACCGGGCCAGCGCCCGGGACCCGCAGGGGGTACGCACCCGGCGCCGGTTCGGCTTCCAGACCGGCGAACTGACCAGCTTCGAGGACGAGCACCTGGACCGGGGCGAGGAGTACGGCACCACCAGCCGGATCCTCACCGCCGAGATCGAACGTCCCCGCGTCGGACCGATGCGCGACATCGTCGCCACCATCCAACCCGAGCAGGACGAGCTGGTCCGGGCCGACCTCGCCGACTCGATCTGCGTGCAGGGGGCACCCGGGACCGGGAAGACGGCGGTCGGGCTGCACCGCGCCGCGTACCTGCTCTACCTGCACCGGGAACGGCTGCGCCGCTCCGGCGTACTGGTCGTCGGGCCGAACCGGGCGTTCCTGTCGTACATCTCGGCGGTGCTGCCCGCCCTCGGCGAGGTCGAGGTCACCCAGTCGACCGTGGAGGACCTGGTGACGTCGGCGACGTACCGGCCGGACGGCACCGCCACCGGTACCGCCCTGGTGGTCCGGGGCACCGACCCGCCGGAGACCAGCGTAATGAAACACGACCCCCGGATGGCCGACGTGCTGCGCCGGGGGTTGGAGGGGCTGATCCGCGAACCCGAGGACCCGATCATGGTCTCCGACGGGTCGTACCGGTGGCGGATCACCGCCGAGGCGCTGCGCCGGGTGGTCGCCGAGGCCCGCCGGGAGGAACTGCCGTACGGCACCGGCCGGGAACGGGTCCGGACCCGGGTCGTCGGGCTGCTGCAACGCCAGGCCGAGGCGCGCCGGGGCGACTCCCCCGGCGACACCTGGCTGCGCCGGATGGGCCGGTCGGCGCCGGTCACCGGGTTCCTCGACCGGTGCTGGCCGGCGGTCACCCCGGCCGGGCTGCTGCACCGGCTGCTCAGCGATCCGCGGGTGCTGGCGGAGGCGGCCGACGGACTGCTCACCGACGCCGAGCAGGCGGTGCTGGTGTGGCCGAAGCCGCCGCGTACCCCGAAGGCGGCGAAGTGGAGCGCGGCGGACGCCGTACTGGTCGACGAGGCGGCCGGACTGATCGAACGGCTGCCCAGTTTCGGGCACGTGGTCGTCGACGAGGCGCAGGACCTCTCCCCGATGCAGTGCCGGGCGATCGCCCGACGCAGCGAACACGGCTCGCTGACCCTGCTCGGCGACCTGGCGCAGGGCACCGCCCCGTGGGCCGCCACCGACTGGCGGGAGTCGCTGCGCCACCTCGGCAAGCCGGACGCCTCGGTGGTGCCGTTGACCATGGGATTCCGGGTACCGGCCGTGGTGGTCGCCTTCGCCAACCGGCTGCTGCCGGCGCTCGCCGTCGACGTACCGCCGGCCGAGTCGCTGCGCCGGGACGGCGCGCTCGACGTCCGTACCGTGGCCGACCTGACGGTGGCGACGGTGGCCGAGGTCCGGGCGGCGCTCGCCTACGACGGTTCGGTCGCGGTGATCGCTGCGGACAACGACGTCGACCCGCTCCGCGCGGCGCTCGCCGAGGCCGGCGTGCCGACCGCGACCGCCGACCAGGTCGATGCCGGGACGCGGGTCTCGGTCGTGCCGGCCACCCTGGTCAAGGGCCTGGAGTACGACCACGTGATCGTCGCCGAACCGGCCCGGATCGTCGCGGCGGAACCACGTGGCCTGCACCGGCTCTACGTGGTGCTGACCCGGGCCGTGTCCCGGCTCGCCGTGCTGCACACCGCCCCGCTGCCGGCGCCCCTCGGCTGAGGCCGGCGCCCGCTCGCGGGCCGGAGCCGACCGCCGGCGGTCGGGTGCCGGCGTCCGTCGTCGACGAGTCGGCGGTCGCCCGCGGGTCGGTCGTCGGGCGCCTCGGTCGATCATCGGGTGGGCGGTCGATCAACGGGGCGGCGGTCGCGGCGACGCCTCGGTAGGCTCGGCCGGTGCCGAGGGGAGGCCGAGTGTCCTGGCCGGACGGTGGTCCGTGGATCGTCACCACAACGTCGACAGCCGCGAGCTGGACCCTGGCCACCGCCGTGCTGGGCGCGGCGGCGACGGTCCGGGTGGCGGTGCTCCGGATCGTCGCGCCCGACGAGGATCACGCCGACGACCAGGAACCCCGGTACACCGGAGGACTGGCCAGCCACCTTGAGGTGCGGGCCGGCGGCAGTCGTCCGCTCACCGTCGACGACGTCGTCGGGATCGTCCGGTCGCTGGCCGGCGGCCACGGTCTGGTGCTGGTCGGCGCCACACCTGGGCTGCTCGTTCCGCTCGGCGCCGACGGCTGGACCCTGGCTGACCTGGCCTGGGCGTTGGGTGCGCCGGTCGTGGTGGTGACCGACTCGGGGCCGGACTCGACCAACCACACCACGCTGATCCTCGACGCGCTGGCCAACCGGGAGCTGCCCGCCACGGTCGTCGCGATCGGCGAGGGCAACACCTTCGACACGCTGCCGGTCGCACTGGCCGGGCGGATCCCGGCCGAGGCGGTGCAGCGCCCGGAACTGGTCGGCACCCAGGCCGTACGGTGGCTCGACCCCCTGCTGCACGCCGGCCCTGACCGGCCCCGGGTGGCCGCCGACGCTGACCGGCCCGGTGCCGCGGACACCACCCGGCCGGGTACGTCCGGTGCCGCCGAGCCGGCAACGCCCGGCGCCGACACCCCGGATACCGCCGATGTCGACGGCACCACACCCTCCACCGATGTCGGCGATGGCACGACGCCCTCCGCTGATGTCGACGGCACCACTGCGCCCGTTGTCGTCGAGCCGGCCCCGACGAAGGTGGCCTCCCCTGCCCCGACCGTCAGCGGTGGAACCGTCCGCCCCCGAACCGCCGGTACGGTCAGCGGCAAACGGGTCCTGGTCGTGCTGCTCGGCATCTTCCTGGCGCTGGTGCTGGTGCTCTGCGGCATCACCGTCAACGGTCTCGGCGAGGAGGACACCAGCCTCACCCAGATCTCCGTCGGGCCACGAGAGGTCGGGCCGGACCGTCCGGTGGTGGAGCGGGCCTCGGCGTACGCCGTCCCGGTCACCCCGCCCGGGCTTCCCCGGCCCGTCCGGCCCTCCGGCGGCACGGTCTGCCCGCAGCACGCCGGTACGGTGAAACCGACCTCGCCGAACCGGCGGACCACGGCCCGGGTCAACGCCGCCTGGCAGCGGATCGAGCGCTGGCTGGCCGACCACGCGCCCCGGAGTCGGGCGTCACTGCGGCCACCCGCCCCGGCGAAGCAGATCGACGCAGTGCAGGTACGGATGTCTGTCGCCTTCCCGCCCGACCTGGTCGCCTCGCTGCGCCGGCACGACGGCACGACGCCCGGCGGCCTGAGACTGACCTTCCTCTACCGGCTCATGCCCCTGCAGGAGATCGTCCGCAGTTGGGAGGTGTCCTGCACCGTTCTCGCCGACAGCCCGACGGACGACGACTGGTGGCACCGGTCGTTCGTACCGTTCGCGGAGGCCGGTGACGGCGGTGCCCTGCTGGTCGACCAGCGCTCCGGTGGGCACGGCCGGGTCGGCGAGTTCTATCCCGAGGACGGCACCCGGTTCGACGGCTGGCCGCCGTCGGTGGCGGACCTGCTGGAGGGCGTGGCGCGGTCACTGGAGAACGGCGAACCGTACCTGGGTCGGTTCCGGCCGGTCGTCACCGGGGACGGCGTACTGGAGTGGGAGGTCGTGGTCCCGCCGACCACCGGGGCGCCCCGGTAGCTGGCCACCCGCCGGGTCACCGGTCCGTCGGAAGGTGGAGCCGGACGACGGACGCGGGGGTAGAGACTCCGTCGTGACGCGGAACGGTGAATCGTCACCGGGGCGGACGACTTCCCCGGGTTGGCCGGAGAGGCTGGGACGGACGTTCCGATGTAGACCTGGGAGGGCCCGTGCACGCGCCTCATGTTTTCCGGTCGCGACGCGACTTTCTGCGTACCGCGGTGGGATCGACCGTCGCGCTGACCGCGATCGCCACCGGCGCGGTCCCGGCGGTGGCCGCACCGGCCGCCGGCCCGGACGCCGCCGGCGGCCCGCCCGGGGACGCGCTGCGCGCCGGCCTGCGGGCGATCACCGACGCCGGCATGCCCGGGGTCTTCGCCGAGGTACGCGACGGGAGGGCGACCTGGCGCGGGGCCGCCGGGGTGGCGGACGTGACGACCGGCCGCCCGATGATGCCGCACTTCCAGCACCGGATCGGCAGCATCACCAAGACGTTCGTGGCGACCGCGCTGCTACAGCTCGTCGGCGAGCGCCGGCTGTCGCTGGACGCGCCGCTGCGCCGCTACCTGCCGGAGTTCGCCACCGCCGGGGTGACCGTGCGGATGCTGCTGAACCACACCAGCGGGATCAACGACTACGACCACGTCGTGTTCGGCACGGTCGAGGGGATCGAGAGGTACCAGCGCGAGACGATCACGCCGGTGGAGCTGGTCCGGATCGGACTGTCGCAGCCGCCGACCAACGCGCCGGGCGAGCGGCACGTCTACTCGAACACCAACTACATCCTGGCCGGGCTGCTGCTGGAGCGGATCACCGGCCGGTCGGCGGAGCGCGAGATCGGGCGGCGGATCCTGCGGCCGCTGCGCCTGCGGCAGACCTACTTCCCGGGTACGGACCGGCGCATCGACGGACCACACGCCGGGGGGTACGTCCCGTGGGTGGACGGCACCCTGCGGGACTTCAGCGTCTACAACATGTCCTGGGCCTGGACCGCCGGCGCGCTGGTCTCCACCACCGCCGACCTGAACCGGTTCTTCCGCGGCCTGCTCGGCGGTGAGCTGCTGCGCCCCGCCGAACTGGCCGAGATGCGTCGGACGGTGGTGGTGGACCCGACGCACCCGGACGCGGCCGGTTACGGGCTCGGGCTCATGGGCCTGACCACGTTGGGCGGCCACAGCTGGGGGCACGACGGCGTGGTGCTCGGGCACCAGACGATCTCACTGCACTCGCCGGACGGTCGCCGGCAGGCCAGCGTGGCACTGAACGCCACGCACTACTGGGTGCCGGGGCAGCCCGACCCGATCGGTGCCGCGCTCTTCGACTTCCTGGCGGTGGCGCTGGGTACGCCGTCCGGGGCAGCGGGCACCTCGGCCGAGGTGTGGCGGCAGCGGGACGGCGCCGCGCGGGACGTACGGCGGGGTCCGCTGAGCGCCGTCCCCGGTCAGGCCGTACTCGCCGGCGCGCTGCCGGGTACGGCCGGTTCCGGGCGGGTCGGCGAGGGCTGACACCGGTCGTGTTCTGTGCGCGGGGAGCCGTCGAGCGAGACGGCTCCCCGTCGCCGTGCCACGCCGAGACGTGACAGGTGGTCGGGCCTCGGTCTCCGCCGTCAAACTAGTTGATGCCGTCATGGACTTTGTGTCGTAAACTTATCTACGTGACCGGGAACTTTGAATACGATGAAGTCGACGACAACGACGAACGGCCCCCCGCCGACGCCGCCGCCGCACTGCGCCTGATCGTCGAACAGCAGGCGGAAGCGGCCCGGCGACTCAGCCCGAACATGCTGTTCTACTACTGGCCCTGGGGCCTGGCCTGGTTGATCGGCTTCGGCCTCTTCTTCCTCCGCTTCGGCCCCGACGACCGGGTCCTCGTGACCCTGCCCGCCTGGCTGCCGCTGCCGGCCCTGCTGGCCCTGCTCGTCGCCGCGTCCCTCGTCTCCGGTTTCGCCAGCGCACGGACGTACGGGCGGGTGAGCGGCGACTCGAACCGGCGGGGCGCCTGGTACGGCATCTCCTGGGGGCTCGGCTTCGCCACCCTCAGCACCGTGCTCAGCCGGATCAGCCCGCACCTGCCCGACGACCTGAGCACGCTGCTGTGGGCCGGTGCCACGGTCGGGCTCACCGGCGCCCTGCACATTGCCGGCGGCGCGGTCTGGCTCGACCGCAACCTGTTCACCCTCGGCGCCTGGATCAGCGTGATCAACATCGTCGGGGTCGTCGCCGGCCCGGGCTGGCACGCCCTGATCATCGCGCTCGGCGGCGGCGGCGGCATGCTGCTGGTCGGCGCCGTGGTGGAGCTTCGCCGTCGTCGGCCAAGCCCAGTGACCCGGCTCAGCCCGGACGTCCGATGACCGACGCCCCGGTTCCGGAACTCGACCCGGTGATCCACGCACAGGCCCGACTCCGGGTGATGGCCACCCTCGCCACCCTCCCCGACAGCGACCAGATCACCTTCCCCCGGCTCCAGGAGATCCTCCGGATGACCGCCGGCAACCTCTCGGTCCACCTGCGCAAGCTCGAAGAGGCCCAGTACGTCGAGATCGTCAAGACCCACCACGGACGTACCCCGGCGACCCTCGTCGGGCTGACCCGACGCGGCCGGTTCGCCTTCGAGGAGTACACCGCGGCGGTACGTGCCCTGCTCGATCCCCCCTCAGCCGAGGAGACGTCATGATCGTCGCCCGAGCCATCCAGGCCACCCGCCGGTACGGCGAGGTGACCGCCCTCGACCAGGTCGACCTGGACCTGCACGCCGGTGAACTCGTCGGACTGCTCGGCCCCAACGGTGCCGGCAAGAGCACCCTGCTGAACCTGCTCGTCGGGCTGCGTCGGGTCAGCGCCGGCCGGGTCGAACTGTTCGGCGGCGACCCGCGCGACCCCGCGTACCGGCGGCAGATCGGGATGACCCCGCAGGAGACCGGCCTGCCGCCCACCCTGCGGGTCGGCGAGGTTGTCGACTTCGTCGCCGCGCACTACCCCGACGCGGTGCCCCGGGCCGAACTGCTCGGCCGGTTCGGTCTCGACGACCTGGTCCGCCGGCAGACCGGTGGCCTCTCCGGCGGTCAGCGGCGCCGGCTCGCCGTCGCCCTGGCCTTCGTCGGCCGCCCCCGGCTCGTCTTCCTCGACGAACCGACCACCGGCCTCGACGTCACCGCCCGTCGGGAACTGTGGGACGGCATCCGTCACTTCCACGCCGAAGGCGGCACCGTTCTGCTCAGCAGCCACTATCTGGAGGAGATCGAGGCGCTCGCGCAGCGGGTGGTCGTACTCGGCCAGGGCCGGGTGCTGGCCGACGACACCGTCGGCGCGGTCCGTGACCTGGTCGGGCTGCGTCGGGTCAGCCTGGTCGTACCGGAACTGCCGGCCCTGCCCGGGGTACGGAACGTGTCCCAGGTCGACGGGGTGACCCACCTGCTGACCAGCGACTCCGACCAGCTGGTCCGGGACCTGGTGGGCAGCGGCGTCACCTTCTCCGACCTGGAGATCCGGGCCACCTCACTGGAGGACGCCTTCCTGGCCATCACCACCGGATCCCCTGCTGCCGGTGCCGGTGCCGGCGCCTCCCGTGGCGGTGCCGGTGCCTCCGCTGACGCCCCCGCCGCCCAGCCCGTCGAAGCCTGAGGAGACCGGACCGTGCGCCTCGCCCTCGTCCACGCCAGATTCCAGCTGCTGGAGACCATCCGGATTCCGATCGCACTGGTCGGCAGCGCGTTCTTCCCGGCCGCGTCGATGCTCTTCTTCGTCGTGCCGTTCGCCGGTGACGACCCGGTCGCGGCGACGTACGCCACCGCCTCGATGGTCACCTTCGCGGTGATGAGCACCAACATCTTCCAGTACGGCATCGGGGTCGCCGAGGACCGGGCGCAGCCCTGGGACCCGTACCTGCGTACCCTGCCGGCCGGGGCGGCTCCCCGCTTCGCCGGTCGGATCCTGGCCGGCCTGCTGATGACCGTCTTCTCCCTGCTCCCGGTGGTGGTCATCGCGGCGGTGGGGACCGAGGCCCGGATCAGCGGGCCGGCGTTCCTGGCCGCGCTCGGCACCACCGTCGTCGTCGCGGTGCCGTTCACCCTGATGGGACTCGCGATCGGCTACTCGCTGCCGAGCAAGGCGGCGATCGTGGTCGCCCAGGTGCTCTTCTTCCCGCTGGCCTTCGGCGGTGGCCTGATCCTCCCGCCCGGCAGCTCGCCCGGGTTCATCGAGGCGATCGCGCCCTACCTGCCGACCCGGGGTGCGGCGGAGCTGATGTGGGCGGCCGTCGGTGACTTCCGGGTCAACCCGACCGCGCTGGTGATGCTCGGCGTCTGGGTGGTGGTACTGGCCGGTCTCGCCGGTTGGGCGTACCGCCGGGACGAGGGCCGCCGGTTCAGCTAAACGCTCGCCCGAGCATCGGCGTGGGGAACGGCAACAGCCTCGGCTACTGGCGTTGACGTCCGGCCAGCCGGACGTCGCTAGCTGCGAACCCGCGTCTGGTCATAAACGTGGCTGCTCTTGACTCAGCCGAGTCGGCGAGGGCACCGCCTGGGGTGATGGCCTTGGGCGGAGCGCCGCCGTCGTTGGAAGTGGCAGCCTCGGCGATCGGCCGGAGCGACGGTACCCACTATCGAACGGTTAGCTGAGCCGGCCAAGTCCGAAGGCGATGCTTGCTGGCACCTGGTTGGAGGGCCGGTACATCGCGCTGATGCAGCGGGCCACCGCGCTGCCGGCCCCGACCGTCGGCGGCTGACCTACAGTACGGGCTTCGCAGACCGACGACGGTAGGTCAGGCTCACTGGACACGGATCTATACGGTCGGCCGAGACAGGGTCACCGACTCGTTCTGATCCGCGCTGATTGGACTCTTACGAGATTGACTCGTGGGTGATTGAATCGACCGTCTGTCAGCAGCGATCTGCGGGGAGTAGCGGTGGATGTCTTCGATGTACGGGAAAAACTCATCGAGGACTACAAAGAGTTCACCTCGAGCTTCGTGGATCCGCGTGACCCCCAGATCCATGATCACGTCGCCCGGTTGACCGCCCTCGGCTACCAGTGGCCCGCGCCGTACCTGTCTCTCAACCCGAACTTCTCCTCTGGCGGATCGGTCGAGGAACTGGTCCGGGACGGTCTGCTGCATGCGGACAGCGAGCGGGTGTTCCGGATCAAGGCGGACGAAGACGACCCGGGCAGTCAGCCGCTCCGCCTACACCGGCACCAGCGGAAGGCGATTGAGGTCGCTCGGGGTGGCCAGAGCTACGTACTGACGACCGGTACCGGATCCGGCAAGAGCCTGTCGTACATCGTGCCGATCGTCGACCGGGTGCTGCGGGCCAAGGCGTCCGGCATCTATCAACCTGGGGTCAAGGCGATCATCGTCTATCCGATGAACGCCCTGGCCAACAGTCAGCTACGGGAGCTGGAGAAGTTCCTCTGCTGGGGCTTTCCCAAGCACGAGCCGCCGGTCCGGTTCGAGCGCTACACCGGACAGGAGAGCCAGGAGGACCGGCGACGGATTCTCGCCGACCCACCGGACATCCTGCTCACCAACTACGTGATGCTCGAACTGGTGCTGACCCGGCGAAGGGAACGGGACAAGCTGGTCCGGGCTGCTCGGGGGCTGTGGTTCCTTGTCCTAGACGAACTGCACACCTACCGAGGGCGGCAGGGTGCGGACGTGGCGTTCCTGGTGCGCCGTACGCGGGATGCCTGCGACGCCGCTGAGCTGCAATGCGTCGGCACGTCCGCGACGATGAGCAGTGAAGACGTAGCGACCAAGGACCAGCGTGCGGACGTGGCCCGGGTGGCCGGTCGACTCTTCGGCACTCCGGTCGAGCCGGCCAACGTGATCGGTGAGTCCCTGCAACGGGCGATCACACTGCCCTCGAATAGTGGCCCAGAACTCACAACGCTGCTTGCCGAGCAAACCCGACGATGGTCCACCGAGCCCTCGTCCGCCGCAAGCCTGGACGAATTCCGGACCGATCCGCTCGCGTACTGGGTGGAGAGCGTCTTCGGTGTCGAGGAGCGATCCGGGGGGCAATTAAGGCGCCGACGGGTGCCGAGCACGTTGCCACAGGCAGCGGATAATCTCGCGGAGTTGACCCGGGAGACCTCCGAGACATGCCGGCGCGCGATCCAGGCCGTCCTCCAGGCCGGTGCCGCCTTGGTGGACCCGAAAACGAACCGGCCGATCTTCGCCTTCCGCCTACACCAGTTCCTCTCCAAGGGCGACAACGTCTACGTCACGATCGAACCGCCGAAACAACGACACATCACCAGCCGGTACCAGGCCGTCTCGCCGCTGAGCACCGAGACCGATCGCAAGGTCCTGGTACCACTGGCATTCTGCCGCGAGTGCGGGCAGGAATACCTGATTGTCCGGCGTACTGGACACGGCTTCGAGGTGGGCAACGAAGCTGACAGCGGCGCCGGAGACTCGGGTTACCTCTACATCAGTGACGACCAGCCGTGGCCGGACGACAACGAACTCGTGCTACACCACGCCCGGCTGCCCTACTCGTGGACCATGTCGGCTGACGACGGTCGTACCATCGTCGCCCCCGGCAAGGAAAAGTATCTGCCCGAGGTGGTGCACGTCGCCCCCGACGGCTCTGAGGTGCCGGCCGGGCGCGGTGTGGCAGCAGCCTGGGTCACCACCCCGTTCCGGTTCTGCCTGCGTTGCCAGGTCTCTTACGAACGCCAGCGAGGCAAAGACTTCGCCCAGCTCGCCAAACTCTCTGTCGAGGGGCGCAGCTCCGCCCTATCGGTGATCGGCGCCAGTGTGGTCCGGGCGCTGCGTGCCGCGCCGGAGCTGGACAAGCGGGCCCGAAAACTGCTGTCCTTCGTCGACAACCGGCAGGATGCCTCACTACAGGCCGGGCATTTCAACGACTTCGTCCAGGTGGTCCAGCTTCGCGGCGCTCTGTATCGAGCGGCGGCTGCCGAGCCTGACGGACTGACCCACGAACGCGTGGCACAGCGGGTCACCGAGGCGTTGCGGCTGGAGCTACCACAGTTCGCCCGCCGTCCCGATGTCCGGTTCGGCAGGGACGAAATCTGGCGGGCCCTGCGTGAAGTGGTCAACTACCGGCTCTATCTCGATCTGGAGCGGGGTTGGCGGGTGACGATGCCCAACCTCGAACAAACCGGGCTGCTCCGCATCGACTACCGCTACCTGGACGAGGTCGCTGTCGACCGGGAGATCTGGGAGTCCCGCCATGTGCTGCTGCGGGACGACCAGCCCGAGCACCGGTACGAGATTGCCGCCACCTTGCTCGACGAACTGCGCCGCAACCTGGCCATCGATGTTCGCTGTCTGACGAACGATGGATTCGACGAGATCCGCAAGCTGTCCCAACAGCATCTGGAGGAACCCTGGAAGCTGGGCGACCGGGAGCGGCCCGTCGTCGCGGGTATCGCCTTCCCACAACCCAGCGGCAAGGGTCGCCCCCGGAACCACCTCCACCTGTCGGGCCGGGGCGCGTTCGGCAAGTATCTGATCCGGCAGTACGGCGCGCACTGCACGGTCAACGATGCGCAGGAGGTGATTCGGGATCTACTGGCGGTCCTGGCAGAGGCCAGTCTGGTCATCGAGGTGCCGCCAGAGGACCGGTACGACATGACCGGCGGATACCGGCTCAAGTCCGATGCGCTGATCTGGCGAGCCGGCGATGGAAAGGTCGGCGCCGAGGACCGGGTTCGCAAGGTGCTCTCCGGCGAGGCGGGGGCCAGGGTGAACACCTTTTTCCGAGACCTCTACCGGGACACGTCGCTGTTGCTGGCTGGGCTTCAGGCGAAGGAACACACCGCCCAGGTGGATCCGAAGCGGCGTCAGGAGCGTGAGCAGGAGTTCCGTGACGGCGATCTGCCCCTGCTCTTCTGCTCACCCACCATGGAGCTGGGGGTCGACATCAACGCCCTCAACGCGGTGGCGCTACGCAACGTGCCGCCCACCCCGGCGAACTACGCCCAGCGGGCCGGCCGGGCAGGGCGGTCCGGCCAACCGGCGCTGGTGGTCACGTACTGCTCCACGGGCAACCCGCACGACCAGTACTACTTCAAGCGTCGCGAGTTGATGGTGGGTGGCGCCGTCCGGCCACCCCGGCTGGACCTGGCGAACGAGGATCTGGTCCGCTCGCACCTTCAGGCGATCTGGCTCGCCGAAACCGGTGAGGAACTACCCAGCTCGCTGGTGGACCTGATGGAGAGCGGCGGGGAGCAGCCGACGCTGACGCTCAAGACCAAGATCGAGTCAGCGTTGAACGATCCTGCCGCCAGGCAGCGGGCGGTGTTGCGGGCAACCGCGACGTTGGCCGGCGACATCCACACGGAACTTCGTGAGGCCCCGTGGTGGCGGACGAACTGGATCAACGACAAGATCGAGCGCGCCTTTGTCGAGTTCCAGAACGCGCTGGACCGCTGGCGCCGGCTCTATCGTGCGGCTCGTAAGGAGTACGAGGTGCAGAGCCGCCGGGCGGTCGACACCAACGTGTCCGCGCGAGCCCGGGAAGAGGCCAGACGCCGCGCCGACGACGCTCGGGTGCAGCTCAACCTGCTCGGCAACGAAGACTCCGACGAACCACAGACCGACTTCTACACGTACCGCTACCTCGCCTCCGAGGGCTTTCTCCCCGGGTACTCGTTTCCACGGCTTCCGCTGGCGGCGTACATCCCCGGGCTGCACGGGCAGCGGCAGGGGGACTACATCCACCGGCCGAGATTCATCGGCATCAGCGAGTTCGGCCCCGGTGCGCTGATCTATCACGAGGGCGCGCGCTACATGGTGCGGGGCGTCCAACTCCAGCAGGCGGCGGCGCCCGGCCAGGAGGGCCTGCTGACCACAAAGTCCCGGCGTTGTGTGGCCTGCGGTCACCTGCACGACGACGTGGTGGGCATCGACGAGTGTGACAACTGTGCGGCAACCCTCGGTAACGCCGACGCGAACCTCCTCCGGCTCTACACCGTACGCACCCAGCGCCGAGAGCGGATTTCCTCGGACGAGGAGGAGCGGCGCCGGGCCGGCTTCCAGATCGAGACGTCATACCGCTTCCACCACCATGGGAGCCGGCCGGGCAAGCTGACCGCAGCCGTTGTCGGAGAGGACCTTCCGGAGTTGGCAACCCTGGTGTACGGGGACGCGGCCACCGTACGCCGGGCCAACCTCGGGTTGACCCGGCGCAAGGACGAGAAGGTCCGGGGCTTCTGGCTGGACACGACCAGCGGGGAGTGGCTGTCGGAGAAGAAGGGCACCGAGCCGACCACCGACGAGGAGGATGTCGACTCGGCGGAGACGGTAAAGCTGAAGCAGCGGGTAATCCCGTACGTCGAGGACCGGCGCAACATCCTGGTGCTCCGGCTGGCCGGCAAGGTGTCGGTGGAAATGGCCCGATCCCTGCTGTACGCGCTGGAGCGAGGCATCGAGGCGACCTTCCAGTTGGAAGACTCGGAGTTGACCGGCGAACTGCTGCCCGATCCTGAGGAGCGGGGCCGGATGCTGTTCATCGAAAGCGCCGAGGGCGGGGCCGGGGTACTGCGTCGGTTGGTGGAGGAGCCGGACGCGTTGGCGCGCGCGGCAGTTCGCGCTCTCGAAATCGCCCATTTCGACCCGGCGACCGGGGACGAGGCGGACCAGGGCGTCGAGGGCGTCGAGGACCGGTGTGTGCAGGGCTGCTACGACTGTCTGCTGTCGTACGCGAACCAGCCGTACCATCGGCAGATCGACCGGCACCTGGTGGTCAGCCTGCTGCTGGACCTGGCCGGCGCGGTGGCGACCCGGACCGGCGGACCGCTGGCGACACCGGTCACCGAGGCGGGTCTCGCCGGACCGGTGGCGGATTTTGTCGCGTGGTTGGCGGAGTCCGCCTACCGTCCGCCAGACGAGACGTCGGGAAGGGTCGCCGAGGCTTGCCCGGATCTGATTTACCGGGAGGCCCGGGCGGCGGTTTTCGTCGACCTGCCCGGCGAACCGTACGGCGACGGCCGGGACGCCGATGCCGAGGAGAGCCTCTATGACGCCGGCTGGACCCCGATCCGGGTGACGGCAGGCGACTGGGCGGCGGTTGTCGCCAAATATCCGAGCGTGTTCGGTAGCCACCTAGGGGGAGTCGAATGACAGTGACGGCGGAGCGGTTCGAGCCGGGCACGCTGGTACGGGCGCGTGGCCGGGAGTGGGTGGTGCTGCCGGAGTCCGAGCCGGAGCTGCTGGTGCTGCGGCCGCTGGGGGGTTCGGACGACGAGCGGGCCGCTGTGCTGCCGGGCCTAGAGCAGGTCACCTCGGCGACGTTCGCGTTGCCGGACCCGACCGACGCCGGCAACGCGAGCCGGGCCGGGCTGCTGCGCACCGCGCTGCGGATCGGTTTTCGGTCGACCGGTGGCCCGTTCCGCTCGCTGGGCGGCTTGGCGGTGGAACCGCGTCCCTATCAGCTCGTACCGCTGCTGATGGCGCTGCGCCAGGACACCGTACGGCTGCTGGTCGCGGACGATGTCGGGATTGGCAAGACCGTGGAGAGCGGTCTGATCGCGGCCGAGTTGATGGCACAGGGCGACGCCGACGGGCTGGCGGTGCTGTGCAGCCCGGCGCTGGCCGAGCAGTGGCAGCGGGAGCTGGCCGAGAAGTTCGGCATCGCCGCCGAGCTGGTGCTGCCGGGCACTGTACGCCGGTTGGAGAAGGACCTGGTCGGGGCGCAGTCGGTCTTTGACCGGTACCGGCACGTGGTGGTCTCCACCGACTACATCAAGCGGCCCGAGCTGCGGGACCAGTTCCTGCGCGGCTGCCCGAACCTGGTCATCGTGGACGAGGCGCACGCCTGCGTGCTGGACGACAGCACCCGGGCCGGCCGGTCCCGGATGCTGCGGCACGAGCTCGTCCGCCGCTTGGCGGCCCGACCGGACCGGCACCTGATTCTGGTCACCGCGACTCCGCACAGCGGCAAGGAAGCCGGCTTCCGCAACCTGGTCGGGCTGCTCGACCCGGCCCTGGAAACCGTCGACCTCGACCGGCAGAACGGCCGGGAGCTGCTGGCCCGGCACTTCGTGCAGCGTCGCCGCGCCGACATCCGGGCGTTCCTGGAGGACACGCCGTTCCCGGAGGACCGGGAGTCGACCGAGCGGGCCTACCGGCTGACCGGTGACTACCGCAGTCTCTTCGACGACGTGGTCAGCTACGCCCGGCAGACGGTGCGGGACCCGATTGGCGGCCAGGTCCGGCAGCGGGTCCGTTACTGGTCGGCGTTGGCGCTGCTGCGGGCGCTGGCCTCGTCGCCGCTGGCGGCGGCGGCGACCCTGCGTACCCGGGCGGCCAACGCCGACGCCACCGACGCCGACGAGGCGGACGCGCTGGGCCGAGCCGCCGTGCTGGACCTGCCGGACGACGAAACGCAGGAGTCGGTCGACCTGGTGCCGGGCGCGGAGACCGAAGACGACCGGGGCAGCCCGGAGCGGCGCAGACTGCTGGGCTTCGCACGCCGGGCCGAGGCGCTGGCCGAGCAGGGCGACAGCAAGCTTGCCCTGCTGGTCAAGGAGGTCAAGTCGCTGCTCGGCGATGGCTTCAATCCGGTGGTCTTCTGCCGGTACATCGACACGGCGGAGTATGTGGCGGCCCGGCTGGAGACTGCGCTGGGCAGGAACTTCGCGGTCGGCTGCGTGACCGGCACGTTGCCGCCGGAGGAGCGTACCGAGCGGATCCGGGAGCTGACCGCCGACGCCAAGCGCCGGCCGGTGCTGGTCGCCACCGACTGCCTCTCCGAGGGGGTCAACCTTCAGGAGCACTTCCAGGCGGTGGTGCACTACGACCTGGCGTGGAACCCGACCCGGCACGAGCAGCGGGAGGGCCGGGTCGACCGGTTCGGCCAGCAGGCGACCAAGGTCCGGGCCGTGATGATCTACGGTACGGACAACCGGATCGACGAGATCGTGCTCAAGGTGTTGCTGCGTAAGCACGAGCAAATCCGCAAGGCGCTCGGGGTGTCGGTGCCGGTCCCAGACCAGAGTGACAACGTCCTGGAAACCATCGCCCAGGAGCTGCTGAACGCCCCGGATTCACCGGAGCAGCTCACCCTGGACATGTTCGGCGCTGCGCCGCGCGAGGAGTTGCACCGGGAGTGGGAGTCCGCAGCGGCCAAGGAAAAGGAGTCCCGCACCAAGTACGCCCAGCGGGCGATCCAGCCCGCCGAGGTGGCCGCCGAACTGGCTGAAACCCGGGCCAGCCTCGGCACGCCGGATGAGGTGACCACGTTCGCCCGGGCGGCGCTGACCGCGCTCGGCGGTGACGTGCTAGACCGCCCGTACGGCTTCGACGCGGCCACCGGTGGCCTGCCACTGCCGGTGCGGGACGGCTTCCCGGCTGGTTTCCCTGGCCGGCTGGCGCTGCACCGCGACCTGCCGACCGCACCGCGGACCGCGCACCTGGACCGCACCGACCCGTACGTCTCGGCACTGGCCAGGTATGTCCTGGAGAGCGCGCTCGACCCGACGGTGCCGGACACCGAGCGGCCGGCCCGCCGGGCCGGGGTGATGCGGACGTCGGCGGTGCAGAAGCGGACCACTCTGCTGCTGGTGCGGTTCCGGTTGCACCTGACCCTGCCGACCCGGGCGGCGGAGACCGAGCCGCGTCGGATGGTCGCGGAGGAGGCCCGGGTGTTGGCGTTCCGGGGCGCACCGCAGTCCGCCGAGTGGCTGGCCGAGGAGGAAGTGACCGCGCTGTTGTCGGCGCAGCCATCCGGCAACGTGCTGCCGGACGCGGCCACCCCGCTGCTGGAACGGGTCATCGGCGGGCTGGGAGCGGTGGCCGAGCATCTGGACACCACCGCCGACACGCTGGCCGAAGGACTGCGCGCCGCACACATCCGGGTCCGCGAGGCGGCCGGGCAGCGGGTACGCCGGCAGATCGCGGTCACCGCGCAAAAGCCGGCCGACGTGCTGGGCGTGTACGTCTACCTTCCGTCGGGTCTCTGACCGAGGTTTGGCTGGACGTTCATGTCCGGCTATCTGAGCCCATAGTCCGAAGTGAACGGAGAGTCGTACCAGCGGTGGATGTGCCTATTCGCATGCAGGAATAGCCTGGGCGGTCCGGTGTCCCCTCGGCTCCGGACCGATACCGGATTCGTGGAGGTGCCCCATCGCCACGCTATTCCCCGCGGTGCAGGTGGTCGGCGGGCTGCTGCCTGCCGGCATGTTGCAGCGCATCGTCGACGCCGACCCCGACCTGCCGGCGAGCGACCCGGTTTCGTACGGGCTCCAGTCTGGTGAGTCGGTCCGTCGGTACGCGAACCGCGCGTTCGCGTACCTGAAGGAGGAGTGGCGGGAGTTCGCCAAGCTCCGGGCGCGGGACGGCGGAACGGCGTCGCTGCGGGTGACCCGCGATCGCTGGCTGATGGTCCTGCTGCGCGAGCTCGGCTACGAGCAGCCGGATCCGACACCGTCCGGAATCACCGTCGACGACACCCCGTTCCTGGTCGGGCACGTCTGGCAGAAGACGGTGCCGCTGCACCTGTTGCGCTGGGGCACCGACCTGGACCGGCGTACCCCGGGAATGCCCGGCGCGGCCGGCTCGGCGCCGCATTCGCTGGTGCAGCGGCTGCTGAACCGCTCCGACCAGCACCTGTGGGCGGTGCTCACCAACGGGCAGAAACTGCGGCTGCTGCGCGACTCGGCCAGCCTGGTCGGCTCCGCATACGTCGAGTTCGACCTTGAGGCGATCTTCGAGGGTGATCTCTTCCCCGACTTCGTGGTGCTCTACCGGGTCGCGCACGCCAGCCGGCTGCGCAGCGCGGACGCGGACACCGGACCGACGTCGTGCGTGTTGGAGCAGTGGCGGGCCTACGGCGCCAAGCAGGGCGAGCGGGCGCTGGAGCAGTTGCGCGACGGGGTCGAGGTGGCCCTGGAAATGCTCGGCACCGGCTTCCTCGACCACCCGGACAACACCGAGTTGCGGGCGGCGATCGAGCAGACGCTGTCGCTCGAGGACTACCAGCGGTCGCTGATGCGGCTGGTCTACCGGCTGCTCTTCTGGTTCGTGGCCGAGGACCGTGAGGTGCTGCTCGACCCGGCGGCGAGCCCGGACGCGGTACGCCGCTACGACACCTACTTCTCGGCCCGACGGCTGCGGGAGCTAGCGCTGCGCCGCCGGCACTCCGGGCACGGCGACCTGTGGGAGGCGGTGCAGCTCGTCTTCCGGCTGCTCGGCGAGGAGTCGGGCCATCCCGGGCTGGCCGTGCCCGGCATCGGCGGCCTCTACGAGCCCGGCCCGCTGGACGCACCGCTGGCAAAGGCCCGGTTGACCAACACCGCACTGCTGCGCGCGGTCGAAGCGCTGGCAATTCTGCCGCAGCGCAAGGGCGCCGGCCGGCAGCGGGTCGACTTCCGACACCTGGGCGCGGAGGAGCTGGGCAGCGTCTACGAGTCGCTGCTGGAGCTGCACCCCCGATGGGACCCGGCGGCCCGGCACTTCCACGCAGAACGGCTCGGCGGCAGCGAGCGCAAGACGACGGGCTCCTACTACACCCCGTCCTCGCTGGTGGAGTGCCTGCTCGACTCGGCGCTCGATCCGCTGCTGGACGAGGCGACCGCGCTACCAACCCGGCAGGAGCGGATCACCGCGCTGCTCGACCTGACCGTCTGCGATCCGGCCTGTGGGTCGGGGCACTTCCTGATCGCGGCGGCCCGGCGGATCGCCAAGCGGCTGGCTGCCGAGGAGACCGACGAGCTGGAGCCGACGCCGGACGCGGTCCGGTCCGCGCTGCGCCGGGTGGTCGGCCGGTGCATCTACGGCGTCGACATCAACGAGATGGCCGCCGAGTTGGCGAAGGTGTCGCTGTGGCTGGAGGCCATGGAGCCGGGCCGGCCGCTCGGCTTCCTCGACGCCAACATCCGGGTCGGCAACTCCCTGCTCGGGGTCACGCCGAAGCTGCTCAAGGAGGGCATCCCGGACGCCGCCTACGTCGCCCTGACCGGCGATGACCGCTCGGTAGTCAACGCCCTGAAGAAGCAGAACGCCAAGGAACGCGCCGGGCAGACCGACCTGTTCGGTTCGTCGGGCGTCGAGATTGGCAACGCGTCGCTCGCCGCCGAGGTCAAAGACATCGTGTACGCCGAGCCGCGCTCGTTGCGGGACGTTCACGTGCAGGCCCGTAGGGCGCAGAAGCTGGAGCGGGACCGTCAGCACGCCCGCCTCGTCGCCGACACCTGGTGCGCCGCGTTCGTGCAGTCGAAGACCGAGGCAACCCGGACGATCGCCATCACCCAGCGGGTGCTGGAGGGAGTCGATCGGGGCGAACGGACCCTGCTGGTCGCGGGTGTCGAGGCGACGGTGGAGAACTTGTCCCGGCAGTACCAGTTCTTCCACTGGCACATCGAGTTCCCGCACATCTTCCGCGTCCCCAACTACGGGCCGGCGGACAACTCAACCGGCTGGCGGGGCGGCTTCTCGTGCCTGCTCGGGAACCCGCCGTGGGAGAAGATTGAGTTTAAGGAAGAGGAGTTTTTCGCGGGTCGTGATGCATCGATCGCTAAGGCCGCCAACGCCTCGGCACGCAAGAAAGCCATCAGAGAGCTGGCAGGATCTAGTGAGCCAGGAGCGCAGGAGCTGTATCGTGAGTATCTTGCGGGGCTGACTCACGTCGAGCGAGTCAGTCATCTAATCAAGTCGAGTGAGCGCTATCCGCTGACGGGGGCGGGGAGGTTGAACACATATGCAGCCTTCGCGGAAACAGCTCGAGTAATATTGGCTACCCGAGGGCAACTTGGAATGGTTCTGCCCACCGGAATTGCTACGGACGCTAACACGCAAGACTTCTTCAAGGATCTAGTTGTCAACAGAAAACTTGTGTCGCTCTACGACTTCGAGAACGAAGAAAGAGTATTCAAGGGGGTTCACAATCAATTCCGATTCTTGCTCCTTTCCGTTGGCGGGACAGATCGGCGCATTGAGCAAATATCGCTAGCATTTCGCGCACGCCAAGCTGACCAGATCGCGCGCCGCGCTTACTCGCTCACGCCCGATGAAATCACTCTAATAAATCCGAATACCGGAACTTGTCCCGTATTCCTGTCTCGTCGCGACGCGGAGATTGTACTAAAGATCTACCGACGTGTGCCTATTCTGTGGCAAGAAGGCGACCGTCCGGTCAATGATTGGGCGCTTTCATTTCGTCAAGGATTGTTCAACATGGCCACGGACTCCGGCGCCTTTTGGGTCAGGGAGCAGCTTGAGGACGCAGGCTGGATCCGCGACGGCAACAGCTTCGTGCGCGCCAACGATCGAATGCTTCCACTTTTCGAAGCCAAAATGTTTCACCATTTCGACCACCGTTACTCGACATACGAGGGGGCTACCCGGGAGCAGTTGAACAAGGGCACTTTACCTCGGGTCACGGATGCGGCTCACGGTAATCCGAGCGGCTGCGCCGAGCCTCGCTACTGGATTTCCGAGTCAGCCGTACTTGAGCGTCTTGGTGACCTCCGGAAGAGGGGTTGGCTGCTGGGATGGCGAGATATTACGACGGCGGCCAATGAACGCACCTTTATATCGACGGTAATTCCACGAAGTGCCGTTGGACATACGATACCGCTGGCGATTTCGGCTGTCGACCCAAGACGCATCGCCTCACTACAAGCAAACCTGAGCACATTCTGTCTTGACTACGTAGTGCGACAAAAACTTTCTGGCACTCACCTAACGTACGCCTATACAAAGCAGTTCCCCGTGATTCCACCGAGTAGGTACGACGAGCGAGTCCCTTGGCTGCAAGAATTCAGGTCGCTGGAATCCTGGATCAACGCCCGCGTCCTAGAGCTTTCCTATACAGCGCACGATCTCAATCCGTACGCGCGAGACCTCGGCGACAATGGGGCGCCGTTTTCCTGGCATCCAGCCCGACGAGGGCTTATGCGCGCAGAGTTGGATGCTGCATACTTTCACCTCTACGGCGTTGAGCGCGGCGACGTGGACTATATTATGGACTCATTCAAGGTTGTCCGAGAAAAGGATGAAAAAGACCACGGCGAGTATCGCACCAAGCGTCTAGTCCTTGAATGCTACGACGCCATGGCCGCCGCCGTTCAGACTGGTCAATCATATGAAACGCCGCTTAATCCTCGCCCCGGCGATGGCCCTCGGAACTTAGCAGGATAGGATTATGATTGGCCCTGCGGCCGCTCACCTCGGACGTCGGGAATTATGCGCCAGGGCGGGAATTTCGGCAATTTTTCCCTCGTTGAGCGCGTCCCAGTAGATTCCGCTAGGGCGTCGAGGAGAGCCACACCAGATAACCTCGTCAGGGGTTACGATCAGGTCGACGCGGAAGTCGTGTGGCGATTCGGGTAGGGGCACGTCAAGAACTTGAAGTTGGTGGACCGTCGTCACAAGCAGGGTAGCGGGTGCGATCAGACCAGCCTCAGTTAACAGGGCGACTTCGATGTCGGAGTAACCTGCACCCTTACCCACTCGCACACCTTCGCGGTTGACTGCGACGCTACCGCAGACTACCAGCTCGATCGGCTGCATTTGTTTGATGTCGACAGTGGTGGCGTGGGCGGCTGCACCCGACCCAGTGGCTATGGACGCGGGCGGAGCGGCAAGGTTGCTCGGATCGAGCAAGTAGAACGGCCGGGTGTTGGCGAGCTTGGGAACGGCCATATAGAGCAACTTTCGGTCACTGAGTGCTTGCAGCCTGACCGGCAGCTGGGCCTTGTCCGGGTTCGATTTGATCACTCTGGCTCGGCGCCACTGTGGCAGCTCGGCCAGTCGAGCGGACGCCCTGTCGGCGCCAAGGAAGTTTGGAATTCGACCGTGTGCCCCAGGAGGCAAGATGGCACCGAACTGGTCCAGCCGGCGCCATACCTTTTCACGTGTTTGCTGCTTCTCCTGGTCGATATTCATACACACCTCATTTCGCCATAAGCGAAAGTACTCGGTCGGTCACGTCGTCGATGCCGGCACTGTTGCGCCATACCTGGAGCTCTCGGCATGCACCGAACAGGACGTTCGCCCCGCCGCCAGCCCGGGTCTGTTCAACGACATCGATCGCCTCGTGCAATACGGCAGCTGACTCCTCGATCTGGCGTTGCCGAATGTGAGCCAGGGCGAGGTTTCCGAGCACGATAGAGCGGGACTTTTCCCGGCCATGTAAGGCGAGAGATGTGGCTTCGAGCACGGCCTGAGCCTTCCGGGGCTTCCCAAGTGCCAGGTAACAAGATCCCGCCATCCGATTGAACTGCTCGGCTGCCACGAGCCCGTGCGCTGGGTCGGCTGCGTCTACCCTCTGGAGCCAGTCCTCTGCCTCACCGAGTGCCTCGTCACATGCGGAGCGCTCTCCCATCATGGCGTTCGCTTCCGCGACATGTAGCACCGCCAAGCCGGCCAAGGCATAGCTACCAACGCTAATCGCGAGTTGGGCGGCTTGGGCGGCTTGGGCCAGCCCTCGTTTGGGTTCGCAGTCGGCATAGAGGGCCACGAAGCCGGCGCGTAGCCGCGCGTGCGCCTCAGGTAGAAGGTCAGCGTTCTGCTTGGCAACACCGATTGCCTGGTTGTAGTACCCGACGGCAGTCCGGCAATCCCGACGCTGCGACGCATCCCAAACGAGTTGCCCCATAAGCATCGCCGAGTCGGCCCGTACGGTGGCCAGTGCTCGCCGGACCCCACCGAGCGAGGCGTAGGAATGCAGAAAAGTGATCTCACCGTGCAGACGCGCCACGGTCGGTAACAGCGAGGTAGATGGCGTGGTGTCGTAAGTGTCTGTGACGGTGACAAGTTCCTGGCGTAAGTAGGAGACGGTAGCAAGATCGACTGCCCGTGGGTTCTTCAACGAGTACGCGAGTCGGTCGCCTCGCCGCGTTCTCGCCTCCTCAACGTCCTCAAGTAGTTGGGCGAGTTCCTCCAAGGTCACTTCAAGAGCGATGGCTAGCCCTCGCCGTACCCACGGCTGGGGCTCCGACTCGGCACGTTCCCATCGCACGACCGTAGTGCGATCGACCCCAAGCCTCTCGGCGAGGCTTTCCTGCGTGTGCCCGACCGACTTTCGTCGGCTGGCCAAACGATGTCTCCTCAAAGCCATTGCGGGTGCCTTCCGTCGCGGCTTGTCAGCAGGCGCCATCGGACAGTTATCCAGATGTCATGCCGAGATGCAACATTTCTGCCTCGATTCCCCGAAGGTCGCACACTGTGGCGCCGGGACCCTGGCCGAAAGGCTGGTCGTACGGCCCGGGGCGGGTGCTGTGGCCAACGGTTTCCGCCATGCCGGCGTGGCGGACTGCCGACCCCGCCCGCCTCGGTGCCGATCCAGTCGGCAGGCACGGACGACGTCGGGAGGGCACAGATGTCTTGGTTTGCGGGAGCCGCCCGGAGGGCGGGGTGGGGTGGTGTTGCGGTTGGGGCGCTGGTGGGCGTACCCGATCAGGCTGGTGGTAGTCGGCGGTGAGCGCGGTGTATCCGAGGCTGACCTCGACGGACATCCGGTCGGTCCGGTTCGGGCGAGGGCCGTGGCGGCGCGGCTTGGATCCGGACGAGGTGTACCGGTTCCTGGACCGGTTGGCCGACGAGATGGACCTGCTGCGACGCGACGTCCGGGTGGCTCGCGACGACGCGGACCGGGTCAAGGCGGCGTTGCGGAGCTGGCAGACCCGTAACGCCCGGATCACCGACGGCCGGTGGCGGGGTGATCGGCGGTGACGGACCGACCGGTCGGGCGGCCATCCGCGGCCGTCGAGGTGTCCGACGAGATGGCGGCGCACTTCCGGGACACGATGCTGACGCACGCCAACGACCCCGGCCTCGGGGTGTGCGTGCGGTGTGGGCGAAGCCGGTGCGACGAGTGGCGGTGGGCCTACGAACGGCTGGTCCTGGCCGGCCGGCTCGACGACCTGCCGAAACCTGCCAGACCGGGCGAGGGTGGGACGCCCTCGGGAGATGCCGGAGCTGCCGGGTGATGGTGATGGTGCTGTGCCGCCGGTCAGGCCCAGGGGTCGTCAGCCGCAACCGACTCGGCATCCACCGGAGCCGCACCCTGCTCATCCCAGTTCACGCTCGTCGGTCGCTTGTCGGTGCCGACGACCTCACGCACCACCTCGACGGCCCGTGCCGGGGTGATTCTCGTTTCGGCCGGGTGGTATTCAGTGGCCTGGCCGCCGTAACTGAACTCGATGTCGCCGTCCCAGGCGGGGATCCCCGGCTCGACGGCGTATCCGCCTTCGGGCGGACCGAAATACAGCACGAAGGATCGCTCCGGGTGCCCGACACCGACCTGCGTGCCGCCGGCCGGCCTCCCGTCGTGGTACCGGAACACGTCGACCACCACCGGCTGCCCGGCCTCGTGCAGTGCGAACAGCAACGCCCCGACCTCGTCCGGGGTTTCCACCAACGCGTGGCCGGTGCCGAGCCAGGTCGCCTCATAGGTGGTCATCTGATCGTCGCCTCCCCGGTGCCGGTGTAGGTCTTCCAGTACCTCGTCCTGCCGTCCGTACCGACAACGTAGACCGCGAGACGCGAGCCAGCCGGTAACAGGGCCGGCAGGATCGTTGCGCAGCCGTACGGGCCTGGGCAGGGCGGTTGCGAGACGACAAGTACGGCGTCCCTGGGGCCGGTGTCCCGCCGCATGATGGCGGCGACATGCCCCTCGACGTGCTCGATCGCCGACTTGAGTCGGTGCCACTGATTGACGTTGTCGTCACGTCGTAGCCCCGGCGCGTTGGCACCGGGACCCTGAACACCGCTCCAGATCGGCTTGCTGCGGGTCTTGCCGTCGGCCGTGGCGAGTACCCCGGCGGTCTTGCTGCCTCTGGGTAGCAGCGGAAGCAGGGCCTCGGCCACACTCGCCAGCCAGGGAGGGGGCGACGTGCCAGACGGTGGGGCCGGGTCGGCGGCGGCTCCACTGCCGGATGCCGAGCCGTCGGAGGTCAGCGGAACGCCCATCGCGGTGGTGGAGTAATGGGCCAATGCCTCGGCGCTGCGCAGGATCAGCGTCGCACTCTCGTCGGCATGCCCGGCCGCCTGCGCCAGGCTCGTCGCTGCGCCGGGAAGTTGGGCAGTGGTGGCACCCTGCGCAGCGTCGACCAGTCGTCGCCGGGCCTGGTCCAGCTTCATTCGGGCGACATACAGCGTCGCGACGACCGCGTTCAGGTCGGCCACGCCAGCGCGTACGGCGGCGGCTACCTCGGCGAGAAGACTCATCTGCGGGGTGCCCGTCGGACCATGGCAGCATCATGCCGGCTATCGAAAGCTGGCGATGTCGCACATCGGACGACAAAGGTCATCAACCGAAGGGGCGGTCTTCCCGGCTTGTCGAGCCAGTAGCGAAGAAGTGAATCAACCTTATGATCGCCATAGTCACTACTGGTAACTGAATGATCGCGACATGTCAACTCTGGGCTCGACCTGGGGAGGACGAGCATGGCGTTCTCTTACTCGGCGGTCAACCTGGTGGGCACTCTGCTGCCCGGCGGCGTGGTACAGCGCATCGGTGAGGGCGATCCCGACCTGCCCGGCATCGATCCACAGTCGTACGACATGGTCGAAGGTGAGTCGGTGCGGCGCCTCGCCAACGTCAAGTTCTCCTACCTGCGTGACTCGTACGCGGACTTCATGAAGCGGCGGAACCGTGGCCGGACCGGTCGAGCCGGTCGTGATGACTGGCTGTCGGTGCTGTTTCGGGAGTTGAACTACCGGCAGGACTTCGAACGGCTGCCGCAGGGGATCGCGGTCGACGGACAAGCCTTCCCGGTCAGCCACGTCTGGCACAGGAACGTGCCGGTGCACCTGGTGCCCTGGGGTGCCGAACTCGACCGGCGACCCGCCGGAGCGGCACGTGGTCGAACCGGCGCCGCACCCCATCCGATGATGCAGCGGTTGCTCAACCAGAGCCCGCAGCACCTGTGGGGGCTGCTCTCCAACGGCCAGCGGCTACGGGTACTACGCGACTCCACCAGCCTGGTCGCCTCGTCGTACCTGGAATTTGACCTTGAGGCAATCTTCGAGGGCGAGCTGTTCGCGGATTTTGTCCTGCTCTACCGGTTGGCCCACTCCAGCCGGCTCAGGGCGCGAGACGAACAGGCCGGGCCGTCCTCCTGCATGCTGGAGGAGTGGCGGGCCTACGGCGCCCGGCAAGGAGAACGGGCTCTCAGCCGGCTGCGCGGCGGCGTCGAGGTCGCCCTCGAAATCCTCGGTACGGGCTTCCTCGACCACCCGGCCAACCGGGAGCTACGAGAACGGATCGGGCGCGAGTTATCCCTGGCCGACTTCAAGCGTTCGCTTCTGCGCCTTGTCTACAAAATCATCTTCTGGATGGTCATCGAGGACCGGAACGTGCTGTTCGTACCGACGGTGGAGCCGGCGGCAAGAGAGCGCTACGACACCTACCTGTCATCGCGGCGGCTACGGCGACTGGCCGGGGTCCGGCGATACTCCCGCCACGGTGACCTGTGGGAGAGCGTCAAGATGCTGTTCGGGGTCCTCGGCTCGGAATCGGGGTCGCCGCTGCTCGGGCTGCCCGGCCTCGGCGGGGTCTTCGAGCCGAGCGCCCTGGACGAGCCGTTGGCGGACGCCCAGCTCACCAACACCGCACTGCTACAGGCGGTGGAGGCGCTCAACGTCCTGGCCCAGCGCAAGAGCGGCCGGCGGTATCCGGTGGACTGGGAACACCTCGGTTCCGAGGAGTTGGGCTCGGTTTACGAAGCGCTTCTCGAGCTGCACCCACGCTGGGACCCATGCCGGCGGCGGTTCTCCTTCGAGCGGCTGAGCGGTAACGAGCGTAAAAAGACCGGCGCCTACTACACGCCTGCATCCCTGGTCGAGCAACTGCTCGACACAGCCCTGGAGCCGCTCCTCGACGAGGCGTGTGCCGCCCAGACGCCAGCCGAACGCATCGACGCGCTGCTAGAAATCACGGTCTGCGACCCGGCCTGCGGGTCGGGACACTTCCTTATCGGTGCGGCTCGGCGGATCGCCCGGCGGATCGCGATCGAGGAGGTTGACGAGCCGGAGCCACCTCTCCCTGCCGTTCGCAAGGCTCTCCGGACGGTTATATCGAGATGTATCTACGGAGTGGATATCAATGAGATGGCCGTCGAGTTGGCGACCATCTCATTGTGGCTGGAGGCGATCGAACCAGGCAAACCGCTCGGCTATCTGGAAGGCAACATCCGAGTCGGCAACTCGCTGCTTGGTGTCACCCCGGCACTGCTCAACGCTGGAATCCCTGATGCGGCGTTCGCCCCGCTCGAAGGTGACGAGCGGCCGATCGTTACCGCACTCCGGAAGCAGAACGCTACTGAGCGGCGTGGCGAACGCCCACTCGGCGAGGTCATCGACACGAGCAATCTGGATCTGGCCGAGACGGCACAGGCCATCGCCCACCTCGCGCCCTGCGAGACGCTGGCCGACGTACACGTACAGGCCCGCCGGGGCAGGCTGCTGGACGAGGAACGGCGGATAAAACGGGAGATCGCCGATGCCTGGTGCGCCGCGTTCGTCGCTCCGAAGATCAAGGAAACGCGGCCGTACGCACTCACGCAGGCAGTGCTGGAGAGGATTGGTAAGGGCGAAAGGAGCCCGGCGGTCGACGCAGCTCGACAGGTCGTCCGTTCGATGGCCCGACAATACCGGTTCTTTCACTGGCACATCGAGTTCCCGCACATCTTCCGAACAGCCAAGGACGGCGTGGAGGTCGACGCGGCGACCGGCTGGCGGGGCGGATTCTCCTGCGTGCTCATGAACCCGCTGTGGGAGCGCGTGAAGCTGCAGGAGCAGGAGTTCTTTGCCAGCCAGAGTACTGAGATCGCCCAAGCCCCGAATGCTGCGGCTCGAAAGCGGCTCGTGGCAGCCCTGGTAGACAGCGACATCCCCGAGGAGCGCGAGCTACACAACCGCTGGGTTAGGGCTTCACGGGAAGCTGAAGGAACCAGCCACATGCTACGAACTGCGGGGCGGCATGCATTAACTGGCCGGGGGGATATCAATACCTACGCAGTCTTTGCCGAGACTGGACGGTTGATCCTTGGGTTTCACGGGATGTTTGGGTCCATTGTGCCGACGGGAATAGCCATCGATGCTACCACCCAATACTTCTTCAAAAATCTCGTGACGACTCACACCTTAGTCTCACTCTACGACTTCGAGAACGAAGACAAAATCTTCCAAATGCACAACCAGTTCCGATTCTCATTGCTCACCCTGGTAGGTGCAGGGCGATTGACCGGAACAGCTTCCTTCGCATTCCGACTCCGGAGGCCCAACCAGATAGCTGAACGCGCGTACGAGCTTACCTCCGACGAAATTCACTTAATCAATCCGAACACCGGAACAGCGCCCACCTTCTCTACCCGCCGAGACGCCGAGATTGTACTGGGTATCTACAGGAGGATTCCTGTCCTTTGGGACGAGACTGAAGACCAAGGGGGGCCATGGGGCCTGTCATTCGTTGCGATGCTGCACATGGCAAACGATTCCCACCTATTCTGCGGGCAGCACGAGTTGATTGCTGCCGGATGGACGCTTGAAGAGGGAATATTCGTGCGCTCCGGGCAGCGGATGTTGCCGCTTTTCGAGGCCAAACTGGCGTACCACTACGATCATCGGTACTCGACCTACGAGGGGGCGACTCAGGAGCAGCTCAACAAGGGAACCCTTCCGCGCCTTGACGAGGCTGCCCACGTCGATCCAAACCGCGTCTCCCAACCTCGCTACTGGGTGACCGAGGAGGCAGTTGCTTCCCGACTCAAGGGACGATGGGAGCACTCTTGGCTGCTTGGATGGCGCGACGTATGTCGCAGCGTTGATGAACGCACGTTGATCTCCACCGTTCTGCCTCGGACAGCTGTCGGAGACAAGTTTCTACTCATGTTGCCTGCCAAGATACTCGGTGGCTTACAGGCCAACCTCAGTTCTCTTTGCCTGGACTACGTGTTGCGGCAGAAGTTCAGTGGACCTTCACTGAAGTATTTCGTCGTCAAGCAGCTACCGGTGCTTCCTCCTGGGCAATACGAAATGCCGACCCAGTGGGATCCCACAGTGCGGAACCTGGAGGCGTGGATTCGGCCAAGGGTTCTGGAGTTGACATACACCGCGTACGACCTGGCTTCGTACGCCCGTGACCTGGGCGACGATGGCCCGCCGTTCGCCTGGGACCCGCAGCGGCGCGAGCTGATCCGTGCCGAGTTGGACGCCGCTTACTTCCACCTCTACGGGGTGGATCGTGACGACACCGACTACATCCTGGACACCTTCAAGGTGTTACGCGAGCGGGAGATGCGCATCCATGGCGAGTACCGCACCAAGCAGCTCGTACTCGCCAGCTATGACGCCATGGCGAGGGCCGCGATCAGTCCGGGCGCCTACCAGACCAGGTTGGACCCAGCACCGGGAAAGGGACCACGGCATCCACGCTGACGTATGGTGACCCCCTCAAGGGCAGCGGACGTGCTGGAGGTATCAGGTGGGCGAGCCCCGAACGGTTGCGCTGGATGAGGCGATGATGCGTGCGGACCCGCGCCAGCAGCGCAAGTTCGATGCCCTCCGCCACAGTCGCCACTTCTCGGAGGTAGTGGAGGCCAACCGGGCCTACCTGGCGACGGCCGTCCCCGACGCAGGGGCCAAGGAGTTGGAGCACTGGTCCCTGTCCTGCCTGCCGAACTCGGGATCCCGCCGGCTCTCCGCGATCAGCATGGCCCGCATGGAGACGTTCGTGTTGCTGAAACCCGAGCAGGGCGGCGACAACGCGGCGAAGGCGTTTGTGATCGCGCGGCGCTCCTTGCTCGACAGTCAGCTGTTATCTGACGGACGGGTCAGAGGAAAGATCAAGGGCTTGACCTGGTCGACCTCTCGGAGATACGTCACCGCGGGCGCCGACCAGGTGCGGATCAACGGGCGCTACGACGATCTGATCGCGGCCCTGGCACAGGAACACCTGGCTGCGGCTGCCGGCAAGCTCGCCAAGGATCTGCTGGTACACCGCGTTTCGTACGCCCGACACCACAACTACCAACTTGCCGATCGCGTGCTTGGTAGAGCCTCCTGACCCAGGCTCGCCACCTGCTGTTCCCCCGGACCGCGCCGGACATAGAGTGGTGAGCCGGTCGATCTTTCGGGGAGGCGACGGGAATGCCGGAAGGGCTGCGGTCGGCGCTGCTGCTGCGTACCTGCCTGGAGGTGCTGCGCGACGTCGGTGAACCGACGCACGGCCGGGAGGTCCTCCGACAGGTGAGCGACCGGGTCGACCTGAGTCCGGAAGAACAGGCACCAGGGGGGAGTGGCGCGCCTCGCTGGACGGTGCACGTCCGGTTTCTTAGCGGCGATGCGGCGACGATCGGCTGGGTCGTCAAACAGAACTACCTGTGGTGGATCACCGAGGCCGGTCTGGCGGCCCTCGATCGGTGCGCCACGGCCGAAGAGCTGCACGCCGAGTTTCGGCAACGCAGAGCGGAGGTCAGCCGGAGTCGGAAGCAGGCGAGCAGGAAGTTCTCTGGCTCGCTCAACACCATCGTGGAGGCGTTGTCGGGCCTGCCGGCCGGCATGTGGACTTCGCATGAGGACCTCGCTGAGCTGGTCGGTGGCAACCCGGAGGAGATTGCCCACCTGTTGGCGAAGGAGCCTGTGCCGAACGCCCACCGAGTACTCCGGGCGACGGGTGAGGTGCCCCAGCCGATGCACCAGCACTTCAAGTACCGGGGAGCTGACCTGACTGAGAAGCTCGGTCAGGAAGGCGTCGAGTTTGTCGCCGATCGAGCCGTTCCAGAGCAGCGAATCACCGCCGACATCCTGCGAGACCTGACGAAGGACGGCGCATCCCCAGGCACCCGACGGGCCTGGCTGGTCCGAGGCAGCAACGTCGACGGTGTGGACGTGGTGCCGGAGTGGCTGGCCGGCGGGTGGGTCTCGCTCGCTGCGTCCCAGCTCCCCGAAACCGGTCCCGAGGTCGACCCGCAGCGCCTGCAACAGTTGGTGGCCGACTCGTACCGGCACAAGAGCTATTCGGTCCGGGAAAAGCTGGTCGGCCAGTTCAACGCCTTCCTACGGCTGATGCGGGAGGGAGACTTCCTACTCACCGTGCACCGCGGCGACGTACACCTCGGGGTGGTCGACGGGCCGCCGACCTTTGTCGCGTCACCGGACCACCGGTCCAACCTGCGCCGGCCGGTCCGCTGGCTCAGCACCCGGCAGCCGATCGACCTGGCGCAGCTTCCGGCGCCGCTGCCGACCCTGATCCAGAGTCAGGACGACGTGGTCGACCTGACCGACGGCCTGGACGCGCTGGAGCGGCTCTACGCGCCGCTGCTCGCGGAGGCGCCACCGGCCGCGCCCGCAGCCGAAGCACGGCTCGGCGAGGTCACCGACGAGTTTGCCGAGGAACTGCTGACCGATCCCGACTGGCTCCGTGAACTACGCGACCTGCTCGCCGAGCGGCGGCAGGTCATCCTGTACGGACCGCCGGGCACCGGCAAAACCTATCTCGCGCATCGGCTGGCCGGCCGGCTGACCGAGTCGCACGCCGTCAAGCTGATCCAGTTCCATCCGTCCTACACCTACGAGGACTTCTTCGAGGGCTTCCGGCCGGAGAGCGGCGAGGACGGGACGTTGCGCTTCAAGCTGACCTCCGGACCGTTGCGCAAGCTGGCCGACGACGCCCGGGAGCACCCCTCCACCCCGTACATCCTTATCATCGACGAGATCAACCGAGGCAACCTGGCCAAGGTCTTCGGGGAGCTGTACTTCCTGCTCGAATACCGCGACCAGCGCATCAGTCTGCAGTATTCGGCCGAGGACTTCACCCTGCCGGCCAACCTCTACCTCGTCGGCACGATGAACACCGCCGACCGCTCGATCGCCCCGGTCGACGCGGCGATGCGGCGGCGGTTTGCCTTCGTCGAGCTGCACCCGTCCCGACCGCCGGTCTCCGGGCTGCTGCGCCGCTGGCTGGATGCTCGTGCTTATCCGTCGGAAGCGGCCGACCTGCTCGACGCGCTCAACGCCCGGCTGGCCGATGCCGACCACGCGATCGGCCCTTCCTTTCTGATGCGCGATTCGGTGTACAACACGACACACGGGCTGGAGCGTGTCTGGCGGCACGACATCCTGCCGCTGTTGACCGAGCACCACTACGCCGACGAGCTCGACGTGGCCGCGCACTACGGGCTCGACGCGCTGCGGTCCGCGGGGCCCGATCCCGTACCCGAATCGTGACCACGATCGTCCGGCTGCGGGAGAGCGACCGTGCCCGTCCGGTACGGCTGACCGGGGAGCAGGCCCGACGGCTCGCGGCAGCCGGCGTCGTCGAGGTGCGCCCCGGAGCCGGCGCCGGCACCTGGCTGCTTCGGTCGGACCGGACCGTCGGCGCCGCCCGAATCGGCGATGTCGAGCTGTACGTCGAGCCGAAGCTCCCGGTCGGCAACCTCCTCTTTCTGCTCGGCTACGCCCGTGATCCGAAGGGTTGGCGAAAGCACCGCGTGCCGGCTACCGACGCTGATGGTCTGATGCCGGCGCTTGCCGACGCACTGTGGCGGCAAATCGACCAGGCAATCCGGCCTGGGCTCCCTCAGGGCTACCGCACCACCGAGGCCACCTCCACTGTCTTGCGCGGCCGCATCCGCGAGACGCGGCAGCTCGGCCGCTGGCCGGGTCGCCCCGTGCCACTGGAAATCCGGTACGACGAGTTCACCGCGGACATTCCGGAGAACCGGATCCTTGCCGGCGCGGTCGAGCGGATGCTCCGGGTACCCGGCATCCGTCCGGAGTCCCGACGCATGCTGCGGCACCTGTCGGCCGTCTTCGCCGAGGTCAGTCCGCTCTGGCCTGGTCAGCCGACGCCGGCCTGGATCCCGACTCGGACCAACACCCGGCTCTGGCCGGCGCTGAGGCTGGCCGAGCTGGTGCTGTCCGGAAGGTCGATCGACGTCCGGACCGGTCACGTGGCAGTCAACGGACTCCTGATCGACCTGGCCACGCTCTTCGAGGAGTTCGTCACAGCCTCCCTGCGGGCCGCGCTACAGTCCCGGTTCGGCGGTCTGCTGATCGCCCAGGCCAACGGCCACCTGGACCACGGCCGGCGGATCGCGGTGCGTCCTGACCTGGTCTGGAAGAAGAACGGCCGAGTGATCGCAGTCGCCGACGCCAAGTACAAGCGGCATACCCCGACAGCGGACATGTACCAGATGTTGGCCTACTGCACGGCGTACGGGCTGCCTCGGGGACACCTGGTCTACGCGGCCGGTGGCACGCCGTCACGACACGTCGTACGCAACGCGGGTACCGAGATCGTCTGTCACTTCCTCGATCTCGGCCGGGCACCCGCCGACCTTCTCACCGAGGTCAACCGGTTGGCCGAGGAGATCGCACGAACGGAGACCACAATGGCCTCGTCGATTCGCTAGGGTGGCGGGACGTCGTATCACCGAGCGTTGCCGGGGAATCACCAAATGGATCTTATCCTCCGTGGCTGGACGAAGAAGTTCCAGCAAGACCATGACCTGCACAAGCTCAACGAGGCCGAGGCGTTTGAGGCGTTCGCCGGATACTGCGTGCTCAGCAGTTGCTACGAGGACGAGTTCAACCCCGACCAGTTCCGGATGGGCGCCGGCGGCGACCTCGGCATCGACGTGGCGGCCCTGGTTGTCAACGGTGACCTGGTCTCCGACGTCGCTGACGTGCGAGAGGCCGTGGGCAAGGCCAAACAGCTCGACGTGCACTTCGTCGTCGTGCAGGCGAAGACGAGCCCCAAGTTCGAGAGCAAGGTCTTCACCGATCTCGCCGACAATCTGGTGCAAATCTTCACGGCCGAGAAGATGACCTACCAGGCATCGGCCGACGTGCTGAACTTTCGGGCCTGCGTGGAGGCGGTCTACGCCGACCCCAGCAAGCTCACCCAGACCCTGCCCCGGCTCTCGGTGGCGTATGCGTCGTCGGGCAGACCCGGCGACGCCCATGTCGAGGCCAAGCGCGTCGCGGCGGAAAAGCGGCTGGTGGAGACGCTGCTGTTTGATCACGTCGACGTACGCGCGATCGGCGTACAGGAGCTGCGCGAGCTCTACAAGCGGGCGACTCAGACGGTGGCAGCGAATTTCACCATGCCCAAGCGGATCGCCCTGCCGAAGACCCCAGGTGTCGATCAGGCGTTCCTCGGCGTCCTTCCCGCCCGGGAGCTCGTCGAGCGCGTGTTGACCGACTCGACGGGAGGCATCCGTAAAACGCTGTTCTACGAGAACGTCCGGGACTTCCAGGGCGACAACCCAGTCAACCTCGAAATCCGTGAGTCACTCCGCGACGACCAGCGCCGGGACCGGTTCGTGGTGCTCAACAACGGGGTGACCGTGGTGGCCCGCCAGGTGACCCCGGTCGGCGACGACATCAACATCCGCGACTTCCAGATCGTCAACGGCTGCCAGACCTGCCACGTCCTCTTCGAGGAAAAGGACGCGCTCACCGACGACGTACACGTCACAGTCCGGTTGATCGAGTCCCGGGACGAGGACGTGATCGGCGGAGTGATCGCCGCGACCAACCGGCAGACAGCAGTGACCGACGACGACCTCGCTGCCCGGGAACACTTCCACAAGGAGCTCGAAGACTTCTTTGCGGCCGAGACCGGACCTCGGCAACTCTTCTACGAGCGCCGCTCCCGCCAGTACGCCGACCAGCAGAACGTCATCAAGAACCGGGTGATCAGCCGGAGCCAGCTCACCAAGGCGTACGCGGCGATGTTCCTCGGCGAGCCGGCCCGGGCCAGCCGCTATGTCGAACTCAAGGCGGCCCGGAAAGACGACCTCTTCCAGCCTGGACAGCAGCCTCTGGTCTACTACACAGCCGCCTCCACCTACTACCGGGTGGAATGGCTTTTCCGGAACCGTCGCATCGACCGCTGGTACGGCCCGGCGCGGTATCACCTGCTGGCCGGGGTCCGCTACCGGTTGCTCGGTGACCGGCAGTTGCCCACCCAGCCCAAGGCCGCCGCAGCAGAATGCAAGGAAATCCTCGACAAAATGTGGAGTCCGGTCGCCGCGGAAGACCTGGTGAGTCAGCTACTGGTCGCAGTCGACGCGGCCTCGACAGCGGCCAGCAAGGGAGCGCCGCTCAGCGATGCGGTCCGAACCCAGCGGTTCGCCGATCACTTCCGGCGCGAGGTGCTGGGTACGAGCTGACCGGCCATCGATTGGTTAGGGTGCTGCGGTGAGTAGTGCGTACCTCGTCGTCCTCGGAGAACGGGACGCGATCCGATGGGTACTGGCGGAGCAGCGGATGGCGTTCCCCGCCACGCAGCGCACCGAGGTGACTGCCCTCACCCCAGACGACCGACTGCTGCTCTACGCGACCCGGGGGGCCTGGCACAACCCGACCCGGGACCGGGGGCGCCTGATCGGCACCGCCACCGTCACGGGTCCGGTACGTAGGCTCGACCCGCCGGTGGAGATCGCCGAGCGTGCGTTCCACTCCGGATGCCGGCTGGCGATCGACGGCGTCGTGCCCTACCCGGGCGGGCTGGAATTGCAGCCTCTCGTCACACGGCTGGCGGCCTTCCCGAAGCCACACGCCTGGAGCATCTACCTGCGCCGGCCCCTGCTCCGGCTCACCGACGACGATTACACGCTTCTGGAGCGCGAACTACATCCCCTGCTCACGACCCGGGGTCTCGGTCTGTCAACGTACCCGTCAACGAAGGTGGCAGCAGGGAACTAGGCTCGCCGACCCAGCCGAGCCAGAGACCGTCCCGGGCCCTGGTCATCGCGACGAACAGCTGGCGGCGCAGCAAGGCGAGTTGCTCGTTGTGGGTCTCGATGTCGGTGCCGCGCGGCCGGCGTTCCCGAAGGCTGGCGGGATCGAGCCGAGGCAGGAAGACCTGCTTGAACTCCAGCCCCTTGGCACGTTGGTAGGTGCCCACCTTGACCAGGCTGCTCGGTGAGCCGTCGTAGTCCTTAAGTTGCTGGGTCGGCAGGCCGAGCGAATCGATCAGTTCGGCGTACCGGTCCACCAACGAATTGGTCGGCACCAGCACGGCGAGATCACCGATGTCGGTACCGCCGCCGATGGCCGATTCGATCGCGGCGGCAAGGGCGAGGTCATGCTCCTCCTCGGTCGGACTTCCAGCGATGCTCGGAGGAGAGCCGGAACGCACCACCTCGACAGTCCGGAGCCCTGACTCGGCCTCCTGGCCGCCGTCGTCGAATTTGTGGTCCCGCATCAGGTTCTGCGCAGCGGCGTATACCTCGCGGGTGTTCCGGTAGTTGCGGTTCAGCACGTGCGACCGGCCCCGGACGTTGATGCCGAGCGAGCCGAGGTTGAACCCACCGGGATAGATCGCCTGTTGCCCGTCGCCAACCAGCAGCAGCCCGTTGGGACGGTCGCCGACGAGGGCGTAGAGCAGCCGGAGCGCCGCGTCGGTCAAATCCTGCGCCTCGTCCACGATGACGGCGTCGTACTCCGGGGGATTGTCGGCTACGAGGGTGTACGCCCTGAGCAGCGCGTCGGTGAAGTCAGCTATGCCACGCCGCGCCAGCTCAGCGGCGTACTCCTCGGCAAGCCGCCACACCTCGCGGCGCAAGTCGACGGCCAGCGGCGTGCCCCGGCCGTTGCGCTCCAGCCCGAGGTAGGTGTCAAGACTTGGCAGCGCTCGTCCCCGGATGACCCAGTCCACTTCCTCCTGTAGGTAAGCGCTGGTCAGGCCGGCCTTGCGTAGTGGGCTGCCATGCGGGGTCATCCGATCACAGGCGGCTTTCCACGCGTTGCGGGCTGCCCCAGGGTCGATTCGCACCGCAGCCCCGTTGCGGTGTAGATAGCGGTACGCCCATCGGTGCACGCTGGAAAACTCGACGTTTCCCCGCACCTCCGGAGCGAACCGGGCGAAGATTTGCTCGTACACCTCGGGAAGGTTGCGGACGTACGTCGTGACCAGCACCCGCCGGCCCAACCTCGCGAGCTCGCGGGCGCGGTGCAGAGCCACCACCGTCTTTCCAGTCCCGGCTGCTCCCCGGATCCGCGCTGGTCCCTTATAGACACGCCCGACCAGATCCTGCTGAGCGGGATCGAGATAGACCATCCAGTCCTCAATGGGCCTGGTTAGCACTTCCGCGAGCTGATCGGCCGGCACGTGTACGAACTCCCGGCTCGCTGTCGGCACATCCAGGGCATGGGCGATCTCCGGGTCGGGTGGCATCGTCGGCTCAACCGTCAGCGGCGACTCGTCCGGCTCCTCCGACGCTGTCAAGACAGAGCCGTCGGCGGTGCCGTACATCGCCAGGTTCATCGCGACTTGCCATGCCTCCGACCGCATTCGGCCGTCCAGCGCGGTGAGGTCATCGTCTGAGTTGAGCCCGCGCAGAATCGGAATTTCCTGCTGCTGAAAGCCGAACGCCGCCAGTTCGACGTCGTTCCAAGCCATGAACAGGCGCCCCTCTTCGGCACGCCTCTGCTGGTATGGCACCCGGTCGCCGCTCCCAGGGTCTTCGTCGATCACTCGAAGAATGTTCTGGCTATCGTCGATTTCCAGTCGCAGGCGCTCCGCGCGGCGATAGACCGCGTCGTGCTCGCCGAAGAGGAGGAGGACGATGACCTGGCCAACCTGACGCCAAATCAGACGGTGGCCGTGGTTCGTGACGTACGACGTGTAGGTGCCGGGCTGTGCTCGCTTGACCGCGTGGGTCTGCAAGCGAGGATTGCCGAACGGCTTTATGGCGAGTTCGGTAAGGGTCTGGGACAGCGCTGCGAGAACCCCTGGACGGTGGAGATACCGATCTATGCAGTCCTTGAAAGTCGGAGTGTACCGGTGGTCGTACATCCAGCCCTCGATCCCTCCCGACAGCGTGTACTGCGAGCCTAGCGAGGTCAGCAACCCAAGCGCTGGCCCTACCAGGTTGGCCCGGAAAGAGACGGCGTCGGCCGGTGGGACCGGTCGGTTACGGGCGGACACGGACCTGGTGAGCACGGCCAGCATCAGAACGGTGAGCACTTTGTTGACGATGACCAGGGGATGTCCGGTTGGGCGTACCGCCGGGACGAGGGCCGCCGGTTCAGCTGAGCACCGGTGTTAGGAAGGGCCCCTTCCTCTACAGAATGCGATAAGAAGGGGCCCTTCCTTACACCCGGGGGGCTCGGACCGGGACGACCAGCGGGCCGTGCTCGCCGTCGATCACCCGTACCCGGGCCTGGTAGTGCGTCGACAGCAGCTCGGCGGTGAGGACGTCCCGGGGCGGTCCGGCGGCGACCACCCGGCCACCGGCCATCAGCACCAGCCGGTCGGCGTACTCGCCGGCGACGGAGAGGTCGTGCATGGTGGCCAGCACGGTCAGGCCGTCGTCGCGGCGCAGCTGGTCGATCAGCTCCAGCACCTCCTGCTGGTGCCCGATGTCCAGCGCGCTGGTCGGCTCGTCGAGCAGCAGCAGCGGGGCGCCCTGGGCCAGTGCCCGGGCCAGGAAGACCCGCTGCCGCTCACCGCCGGAGAGGGTCACCAGTGGCCGGGCGGCGAACCGGGACAGCTCCAACCGGTCGAGTACGTCGTGCACCGCCGCCAGGTCTGCCGCCGACTCCCGCCCCAGCGGCGGGATGTACGGGGTGCGGCCGAGCAGCACGTAGTCGAGGACCGCCATGCCGGCCGGTACGACCGGCGACTGGGCCACCGTCGCCACGATCCGGGCCCGCTCCCGGCGGGTCAGTCGGGGCAGTGGCGTACCGAAGAGGCTGACCGATCCGGAGTCGGCCGGCAGTAGTCCGCCGACCGCCCGGAGCAGGGTCGACTTGCCGGCGCCGTTCGGGCCGATCACCGTGACCCACTCCCCGGTGGCGACCGACAGGTCGACCCCGGCCAGGATCGGCGCGCCGCCGAGGGTGATCCGCAGCCCGTCCGCCTCGACGGCCGGCGCGGTGCGCGGTTCCCCGGCCGACGGCGGTGGCGGGATCCTGGTCACCGCGGCTCTCCGGTGACGGTGGGCGGCTGGTGGGCGCTCACAGCGGCACCCGTCGGGTGGTCCGCAGCACCAGCGCGAAGAACGGGCCGCCGAGCAGCGCGGTGACCACCCCGATCGGAATCTCGGCCGGGGCGGCGACGGTCCGGGCGGCCAGGTCGGTGAGGCTGAGGAAGGCGGCGCCGAAGAGCACCGACAGCGGCAGGATCGCCCGGTAGCTCGCGCCGGCGAGCATCCGTACGGTGTGCGGGACGATGATCCCGACGAACCCGATCAGCCCGGAGACGGAGACGGCGGCGGCGGTGCCGAGCGAGGCGGCGGCGACCAGCAGCAGCCGGGACCGCTGCGGGTGCAACCCGAGGCTGCTCGCCTCGTCGTCGCCGACCGCGAGTACGTCGAGTTCCCGGCGGTGCAGCAGCACGATGACGGTGGTGACCACCGCGTACGGCAGCAGCACGAGTACGTCGTGCCAGCCGGCGGTGGCGAGCCGCCCCAGCATCCACGAGTAGACCTCCTGGATGCTCTCCGCGTTGCGTTGCAACAGGTACGTCTGGCCGGCGGCGAGGAAGGCGGAGACCGCGACCCCGGCCAGGATCAGGGTGGCCGCCGAGCGGTCCCGTCCCCCGGCGGCACCGAGCAGGTACGTCAGCAGCACCGCGCCGAGCGCTCCGACAAACGCGGCCAGCGGCACGGTGACCGGCAGCCCGACGGTGATGTCGGCGCCGGTGACGCTCCGGGTGACGATGACCACGGTGACCGCGAGACCGGCCCCGGCCGCCACTCCGAGCAGGTGCGGGTCGGCCAACGGATTCCGGAAGACTCCCTGGTAGCAGCCGCCGGCCAGGGCCAGCATCCCGCCGACGAGGAGCCCGAGCACCACCCGGGGCAGCCGCAGCTCGGTGATGATGGCGATCTCCCGCTCGTTCAGCCCGCTGTGCAGGTGTACGCCGGGGACGAGGTTGAGCAGTTCGATCGCCACGCTGCCGGGTGGCAGGCTGACCGGTCCGAAGGCGATGCCGGCGATCGCGGCGACCACGACGGCGGCGAACCCGACGACGAGCCAGCGACGCCGCAGTCCCGCCGGCCGGGCCTGCCGTACATCCCGGGTGCCCCGGCCCTGTCGGGCGGGGTGCCCGGGATGTACGGCCGCGCGTGCTGTGCTCAAGCGGGGACCTTGGCCACCGCGTCCACGATCGCCCGGAGCAGGTCGACGACCCGGGGACCCCACCGGGAGGCGACGTCGTCGTCGAGGGCGACGATCTGGTTGTTCTTCACCGCCGTCACCCCGGCCCAGCCCTTGCGGGCCTTGACCGTGTCGGCGGACTGCTGGCAGCACTTGGTGTCGGCGAGGAAGACCAGGTCCGGGTTGGCCTGGATGATGGCCTCCTCGGAGAGCTGCGGGTAGCCGCCCTTCGCGCCGTCGGCGTCGGCCGGGTCGGCGATGTTCTGCAGCCCGACCATGGTGAACAGCGACCCGACGAAGGTCTTGCTGGTCGCCGAGTAGTACTCCGGGCCGAGTTCGTAGAAGTACGTCAGCTTCGTCGACCGCTGCGGCAGGTCGGCGGTGAGCTTCGTGATGTCGGCCTTCATCCGGGTGACCACGTCGGCCGCCTCGTCGGGGTGCCCGGTCAACGTGCCCAGTTCGGTGATCTGCCTGTACGAGTCGTCCAGCGTCGTCGCGGCCGGCGCCAGGTAGTGCGGGATCTTGAGCTGGCTGAGCTGGTCGACGATCTTGTTGAGGTCGTTGGTCAGCACCACCAGGTCGGGCTGCTTGGCGGCGATCGCCTCGGCGTTCGGGGTGAACGCCGACAGCTCGCTCTTCGGCGCCCCGGCCGGGAAGTTGGAGTTGTCGTCGACGGCGGTGACCTGCGGGCCCGCCCCGATCGCGAAGAGCATCTCGGTGGCGCTCGGTCCGAGCACCACGATCTTCTCCGGGCGCTTGTCGAGGGTGAGCGACCCCACCGTGACCGGGAAGCTTGCGGCGGAGCCGCTCTGCCCGGTGGCCGGCGGCTCGGCGCTGTTGTCGGCGCAGGCGCCGAGCGCCAGCGCCGCCGTGGCCAGCAACGCGGCGAAGATCCTGGGCGTACGTCTCATCGGTCCTCCTGTCGGTCGAGGTTCTGGTGCTCCGCCGACAGGGGCCGATCCGCCCCGTCCGCGGGGCGCCCTTCCTCGAAGGCGCAATCCGCGACCGCACCGCAGGCGACCTGGCTCATCCTCGACACAGCCGGGCGTGGGCACACACGGGTGGGAGGCATCACAGTTGCGGGACAGCGCCGGTTTCGCACCGGCTTCGCTGCGGGGTGGTCGGGGGAAACCGTAGCGCATCGACCCGGTCACCCGACACCGACCGTACCGCCGTTTCGGGGCATTGCCGCTGATCACAGCCGCCGTCGACGCCCAGCGCCCCGGGCGGCTGGGCGGCCCGGGCCGGGTGCCCCGGCGGCCCGGCCGGGGTGCTCCGGCCGGGCGGACAGCGACGAGCGCCCCCATTGGGCTACCGTCCTGCGATGCGGGTCAGTTGGCGAGGTCTGATCGGGGTCGGCACCGCCCTCGGCGCGGTGGTCTGTTGGGCGATCGGGTTGGCGGTGCTCCAGCACACGACGGAGCCGACCGGTGCCGCCGGGTACGCCGAGAACAACACCTACTGGGTACGCGACCTGCGGATGATGGCGCTGCTGGTGGTCGTACTCGGGTTGCTGCTGGCCGTCGACGGCGCGCGGGCTGCGGTCCTGCCGGTCGGCGCGCTCGGTCTGCTCTGGCTCGCCGCCGACGTGGTGCTGGACCGGACCGACCTGGCCGGCGCGACGGCGGCCACCGGGCTGGCGTTGGTCGGCTGCGCGGTGGTGCTGGCCGTGGTACCGCTGCTCGCCCGCTGGCGGAATCCCGACGGGCCACGACCGGAACCGCGCACCCTGCTCGTCGTCTCCGCGATCGCCGCCGCGACCGCCCCGCTCGCCGCCCGCATGGAGTCGCCGACCGACACCGAGCCGGCTCTCGCGGTGGGTGCGGTGCTGCTCGGCGTGCTGCTGGTCGTGACCGGGGTGGCGGCGGCCCGGGCGGCGGCGCCATCGACCGCTGCCCGGGGTGGAGCGGCTCGCTGGCTCGGTGCCGGTCTGCTGACGGCCGCCGGTGTCGCCGGCGTGGTGTCGATTCGGGCGGTCGGCGTCAGCGCGGAACTCGTACCGATGCTGGTGCTGGTGGCGGCGCTGATCGTCGGAGGTTCGCTGTTGGCGTCCGAGCGGCCGACCGACCGGGCCGACCTGCTTCGGCGGACCGGAGCCCTGGCCGTCGCGGTCGCCGGTTATCCGGTGCTGGTGATGTGCCTGGCGATCCTGCTCATCTTCTCGGTGCCGGTCGGCGGATGGCTCACCGCGCTCGCCGGCAGCCCGCCGGTCAACGCCGCCGACTCGGACACCCTGTACGCCCTGGTCGGGCTGCTCACCGGCCTGGCGCTCAGCGGACTCGTCAGGATCGGTGCCGGCGGTCAGCCGGTACGGAGCTTGCCGTCGACCCGGGGTCGGGGCACCCCGTCGACCGCGACGCAGATGCCGTAGACCCTCGCCCGGCTGGTCCAGCCGTTGACCCGGCCCCGGTTGTTGCTGATCTGGACCCGACCCGTCGTCGCGTCGACCGCCGAGACCAGGTGCAGGTAGACCGTTCCGGCGACCTTGGCCAGGACGATGTCGCCGACCTCGACCCTGGCCGGGTCGACCGGCGCCACCGTCACCCGTTGCCGACTGTGGATCAGCGGCACCATCGAGTTGCCGGACGGCCGGAAGCCCAGTGTGGATCCCGCCGCGACCCGGCCGGCCATCGCGTCCAGGACGCCCATGCCGCCCATCGTGCCGGTCGGGTACGACCGGACGCCACCGGATTGCGCCCCGACCGGCGTACCGTCGACGTCCCTGCCGGTCGTCGGCGACGCGGACCGGCAGGCACGTCGCTCAGCGGCTGGTCACGATCTGCCCGCTCGACGGGTCGAACGGGAACGAGACGTGCTGGTGGATCATCTGCCACCGGCCGTCGCGCCGCTGGAAGATCCGGGTGCCCCGGGACCACGACTCGACCGTCGCGCCGTCCCGTCCGGTCACCCGCATCCGGTTGAGTCCCCAGGTGACCGCCAGGTCACCGCGTACCATCACCTCGAGATCGGGGATGTCCCACCGGAACTCGCCGTCGGCGATGTCGAAGCCGTACTGGCAGACCTCACGGACCGCGCCGGCACCCCGGTAGACCATCGGGGCCGCGTGCTCGTACGACACCACGTCGTCGGCGATCTTTGTCATCACCCCGTTGATGTCCTTGGCGGCGGAGTCCCGGAACCACTCCGCGAACTCCCGACGGATCTCCGCCTCGGCGCCATCGGACGGGTCCGGGGCACCGGCCAGGTGGGCGTCGAGTCTGTCGAAGCAGCTGCGCCATCCTCCGGCGTTGCCGTCCCGCACCGCCGTCGACCGGAAACCGGTCTGCGCGAAGGTCATCTCGGTCTTCCCGCCCTGCTCGGCGAGGACGACCCGGACCAGGGTCTCCGGCCCGGTGTTGCCCTCGGCGTCCTGCTGGGTCAGCGTGAAAACCAGCCGCTCCGGCGGTACGACCTCCCGGATCTCGCCGTACTCCCGGTGCCGGTCGAAGCGCTGCTGCCAGAGCTGTCGGTAGGAGTGCAACCAGTCGTCGATGTCGACCAGCGGTTCCACCCGGATCCGGCTGGGCCGGCGCTGCGCGTCCCGCCCCCGGGAGACCAGGCCGGCCGCCTCCAGCACCGCGACGTGCTTCGACACGGCCCGGGTGGTCATCGCGAACGGCTCGGCCAGTTCCGCGACCGAGGCATCGCCGTCGCGCAGCCGGTCGAGGATCGCCCGCCGGGTCGGATCGGCGAGCGCCGCGAAGGCGGCGCTGAGCGTGTCCCGTGACATTCGGTACCTCCTAGTTCCGGAACTAGTTGGTGCCGTAAGACGCCGTGCTGATCCCCGTCAAGTCCGGACCGCCCCCGCCCCCGCTTCCGGCTGGCCAGCGTCCACCAGCATCGGCCGGCCGGAAGTGCCACCCTCCACGTGACCGGTGCCTGAGAGTCACCGAGGTGACTCTCAGGCACCAGGGCCAGGCGGCAGACACTTCTGCCGCCGTGCCGCCGGACCGCTCGTCAGCGGATCACGAACTGCTGACGGTCACGTTGTCGATCGCGGCCTCGACCAGGCTCGCCCCGGAGGCGTCGGCGGCCTGGACCAGGAGCTGGATCGACTGCCCGGCGTACCCGGAGAGGTTGGCGGTGGCGGTCGTCCAGGCGCCGTCCCGGTCCGACGCCGCCCCGGCCTGGTTGAGCAACTGGGTCGTACCGCCGCTGTGCACCACGCTGACCCGCAGGTAGTCCGCGCTCGACGAGTTCGAGCCGTGCGCGAGGTACCAGGCCAGGGAGAGGGTCAACGTGCCCCCGGCCGGCAGGGTGATCGCCGGGGAGCGGGCACTGGTCACCCCGCCGTCGACGTCGTAGTCACCGGCCGCCGACCCGGCCAGCCGGCCGGTCACCAGGTTGTTGCTGCCGGCGTACGGGGCGAGCTGCTTGGCCCCGCTGGAGGTGGTCGGCTGCGCGGTACCCCGCTCGAAGACCCCGGAGGTGGCGGTGTCGGTGCCCGACGGGTTGACCGTCCAACCGGTCGAGGTTTCGAAGGTGTCCGACCAGACCGTGGTGCCCGGGTTGCCGCCGCCGCAGTACTGGGCCTGCTTGCCGATCGCCCGGTACGGGCAGTCGGCGTACTCGGCGAGCATCAGCACCGCCTCCCGGTTGCGGGAGGTCTGCGCCGGGATCACCTCGTCCGGCGGATAGAAGCCGCCGCCACCGGACGAGCCCGGGTACATCTCGAAGGTGTACGCCCAGATGTTGTGGGTCGCCCACATCCAGTCGATGCTGTCGCCGTCGGTGATGTAGAGGTCGGACGACTGCTGCGGGGTGTAGTTGTTGGTGGCCGCCATCTGCTGGCCGATGGTCCGGAACGTCGCCTCCTGGTCGGCGTTCAGCCCGGGCCCGGTGTTGGCGGTGGTGTAGCCGTACGGCCAGAGCACCAGCTGTGAGTAGGTGTGGAAGTCGATGTTCGCCTTGATCTGCTGGGTGCCGCCGACCACCCGACTGTTGACGAAGTCGCGCAGTCGGGCCGTCTCCGGCGCGGAGAACGCCGACGGGCCACGGTAGGTCTCCGAGGAGGTCGAGCCGGACGAACCGCCGCAGCAGCCCCAGTTGTAGCTCCAGTTTCGGTTCAGGTCCGTGCCGACGTTGGACGAGCCGCTGTTCGGCTGCCGGTTCTTCCGCCAGGAGCGGTACGAGCCGGTGGCGATGTCGTACTCGCTGCCGTCCGGGTTGACGGTCGGCACGATCCAGATCTCCCGGCTGTTGACGATGTTGGTGATCCGGGAGTCCGACCCGTACGAGTCGGTGAAGAGGTTCAGCAGGTAGACCGCCATCTCCACGGTCAGGTGCTCGCGGGCGTGCTGCTGGTGGTTGAACAGGATCTCCGGCTCGTTCTCGTCGACGCCGACGTTGTCGGAGATCTTGATGACCGGAAGGTCGCGCCCCTCGTACGAGGTCCCGATGCTGGACCGGCGGGCGATGCTCGGATGGTCCGCCACCACCTGGTTGATCACCGCGTTCAGTTCGGCGTAGTTGTGGTACGCCGAGTCGGCCGCCGGGAAGTCGAGCAGTCCCACGTCGTCGTGCGTGTGGGTCCGGTCCGGCGGCGCCGGTACGGCCTCCACCTGGAAGCCGAGCGCGGTGATCGCCTTCACCTCGGCCTCGGTGGCGGTCACGTGCAGCACCCCGTGCTCCACGTAGTCGATCGCGGTGCCGGTGCGGGCGACCGCGTCCCGGTCGGCCCAGGTACGCGGGCCGAGCACCCGGTACTCGGCGGATGCGGCCGGTTCCCCGGCAGGGGCGGCCATCTCGGCCCGTGGGTCGGCGGCGACCGGTCCGGTCGACGCGATCAGGGCGAGTACGACAGCGCCGGCGAGCGCCGCCGTCCGACGCCGCAGCCTGGTCAGGGCGGTGGTACCCGGTAGGGGGGTCGGGGTGCGGAGGGGCATGCAAACCTCCTGGGGGTGTGGAGGATCCCGCTGGATAGTCCACACTGCACCATCCGGCCCATGGTCATATCAATATCGATCTTTCTGATTTCCATCCCAGCCTCTCCCTCATCCCGGCAAAGATTTTCTTGCCGCCATCCTCTGGCGAAAGTTCTCGACGGGCGCGATAGTGGCCACAGGACCCGACCTTCGTCCCCGCGGAGCATCGATGGCCATACCCCCGAACCCGATCAGCCGGCGTACCTTCACCTTCGCCGGCCTCAGCAGCCTCGCCCTGCTCAGCACGGCGGCACCGGCCCAGGCCGGCACCGTGCGACACGGCCACACCACGCACGGCGGGCCGCGACCGGTCGTACCCGACGAGCAGATCACCTTCCACGAGTGGTCCCGCCACCCCGACTGGCGGCGCGGCACCCACCACGGCACGGTCGCGATCCCCGGCCGCCGACCCGGGATCACCCTCCGACGCGCGGCCGGCACGGTCGACTATCCCGACCCGCACACCGGGACCACCCGGACCTGGTCGTACGCCACCTGGACCTCGCCGGTCACCCCGATCGGCTTCGACGCCAGCGAACTGGTCGCGTCGTGGAACGCCGAAACCCCGGCCGGCACCTGGATCCAGATCGAGATGCAGGGCACCTACAACACCGGTGACCAGACCCCCTGGTACGTACTGGGCCGCTGGGCCTCCGGCGACCAGGACATCCGCCGGACCAGCGTCGACCGGCAGGGCGACCCCTGGTCGACGATCTGGACCGACACGTTCTCGATCGACGACGTCGCGAACGGGGTGCTGCTGCGGGCGTACCAACTGCGACTGACCCTGTACCGCGCGCCGGACGCCCCCCGCGCCCCGACGGTCACCCTGCTCGGGGCGATGAGTTCCCTGGTGCCGGACCGGTTCACCGTCACACCGAGCGCCGGTCGGATCGCCTGGGGCCGGGAACTCGCCGTCCCCACCTACTCACAGAACATTCACGCCGGCCACTACCCCGAGTACGACGGCGGCGGGCAGGCGTGGTGCTCCCCGACCTCGACCACCATGGTGCTGGAGTACTGGGGCCGACGCCCGTCGGCCGAGGAGACCGCCTGGGTCGACCCCGACTACCCCGACCCGGCGGTCAACCACGCCGCCCGGATGACCTACGACTACGCGTACGAGGGCTGCGGGAACTGGCCGTTCAACACCGCGTACGCCGCCTCGTACGGGCTGGACGCGAAGGTGACCCGGCTGCACTCGCTGGACGAGGTGGAGCACTTCATCAACGCCGGGATCCCGGTGGTGACCAGCCAGTCGTTCCTGGCCGAGGAACTCGACGGCGCCAACTACGGCACCTCGGGGCACCTGTTCGTGGTGGTCGGCTTCACCCGCGACGGCGACGTGGTGGTCAACGACCCGGCGTCGAGCAGCAACGACGTGGTCCGCAACGTCTACCGCCGAGACCAGTTCGAGCAGATCTGGCTACGGACCAAGCGCTACAACGCCAGCGGCGGCGTCTCCGGCGGATCGGGCGGGATCGCGTACCTGATCAAACCGCCGGGAAGGCACTGGCCGAGGGTGCCCGGCTCGACGAACTGGTGAGTCCCCGACCACGGTGAGACCTCCTGGGGAGGAGGACACCGGCTCCGTACCCGGTCAACGACGCCCGGGAACGGGGCCGGTGTTCCGGTCGGACCCGGCCCGGTCAACGCCCCGGACGCGGCGCCTCAGCGTACGTCGTTCGGCCTGTCCGTCGGCTTGTCGACACCGGCCGGCTGGTCCTCGCCGGCCAGTGCGGCGCGCAGCCGCTCCTTCTCGGTCCGGCGCCGCTCCGACGCACCGGCCAACTGCTGCGCCATCTGGTCACGCCAGCCCCGGAGCAGGAAGAACGACAGCGCGGCGGAGAACGCCACGGCCAGCATGAGCTTGAGGAAGAGGTTCATCTCGACCGGCCAGAGCGCCAGGGCGACCACCACGAACAGGCCGATCCGACCCAGCGTGTACTTCACCGCGGGACTCATGTCTGCCACTCCGATCAGCTCGTCCGCTCAGCTCGTCCGGCCGGCGAGCCACCGTACGCCGGCGAACCAGATCAACCCGTACGCCATGGCGAAGACGGCGGCGGCCAGTCCGCCCGAGACCAGGGCCGGGGCTCCGGCGGCCAGCCCGGCCGCCAGCAGCCCGGCGGTGATCCCGACGGCGGCGGCGACCAGGGCCGCCGCGACCCGGGCCGGACCGAACTTCCAGGCCCGGAACTCCTCGACGAAGACCCAGGCCGGCAGGATCACGGCCAGCCACCCGCTCGCCTGCCCGGAGTGCCCCAGACCGATCAGGGCGAAGGTCCAGTCGAAGACCAGCAGGGCCAGCACCCCGACGACCACCCCGGCCAGGACCAGCCCGAGCAGGTCGGCGAGGACGACGATCCGCCCCTGGTCGTCGCGCCGGGGAAAGGAGGGGGTTCGTTCGTGCTGCTCGCTCATGACCAGTCGAGCGTACGTGAGCCGACGCGGAACGGCCCGCGCCGGGCCGACCGGTTTCCGCGGGTACCTCCGCCGGGTCGCCCGGGTGAGCTCAGGCCCAGATCCGCTGCGGCTCGGCACGACGCCGGGCCAGCGGGACCGGAGCCTCGTACTCGCGTACCACGGTGTACCGGGCGTCCCGTTCGACCGGCTGGAACCCGGCGTCCCAGACCAGGTCCAGCAGTTCCTCCCGGGACGGGACGGCCGGCGCCTGGTACCCGCCGTCGGTGTGCAGGAGGCGGTGCTCGGCGAGCGAGCCGGTCAACTCGTCGGCGCCGAAGTTCAGGGCGAGTTGGGCGACCGACGGCCCGTACGCCGCCCAGGACGCGCGCAGGTGCGACACGTTGTCGAGGAGCAGCCGGGACACCGCGAAGGTCTTCAACGACTCCGCCGGAGACGCCGCCGACGCCGAAAGGTCGTACGGGTGGCGCAGCGGAACGAAGGCGACGAAACCCCCCGTCTCGTCCTGCAGTTCCCGCAGCCGGAGCAGCTGGTCGATCCGGTGCCGGGGCTCCTCGCCGTGACCGTGCCGCATGGTCGCCGTCGTACGCAGCCCGCCGGCGTGCGCCGACCGGTGGACCCGGGCCCAGTCCGGCCAACCCGTCGTCGGCCCGCCGTCCGGATCGACGATCTCCAGATCGCCCCCGGTCAGGGTGTCCAGGCCGGCCTCGACGAGCTCGCGGAGGATCTCCTCGGCCGGCCGGTCCACCGCGGTCGCGTACCGCCGCACGTCGGTCGCCGTGACCACCACCGGTGCGTCGCCGGACGACGCCGAACCCAGCGCGCGCAGCAGGTCGGCGTAGCTGTCGGGGGCCGGCACCGGGGCCACCCCGTCAGCCTCGACCAGCACCCGGTCGGCGTGCCGGTCGGTCCGTCGACGGTGTGCCAACCTGCCCACCCAGACCAGGTCGTCGCTCGCGAAGAGTGCCTCGCCGTCGGCCCGGGTCAGCCGCTCTCCGGCGTAGACCTTCTCTTCCAGCTCGCGCTTGCGCCCGCCGTCCATAACAGCCACGTCTCCTCCAGCCGATCCCTGACGAGCCTACGTGGCGGATGGACCGACCCTCGCCGGACGGCCGGTGGTGCGAGCGGGTTCACCACCTTCTCAGCGTCTCGTTACCTGCCCCGGATCGACATCAGGTACACATTCAGGTAAGACGAAGTGGGACGGGATACACCACTCAAGGCGATACCACGGCGGCGCGGACGCGTGCCGCACGTACGTCGGACGGGGAGCGGCATGGCGAACAGCAGGCGCGGACAGGCGGAGCGAACGGACAACATGGTGTCACCGGTCCTTCGGCCGCTGCTCTGGTCCGCGCTGGTCGGCGCGATCGTCGCGGGGGCGCTCGCCACCCCGGTCTGGGCCGACCCACCGCCGTCCAACAGCACGCCCAGCACGGTTCCCGACGCCGGCCTACGCCCGCAGCTCGGCGGCCCGGCGGTGCCCGGGGCGCCCACCAACACGACCTCGCCGAACATCCAGGTGCCGAGCGTCAACGGCCCGCTGGCGAACCGGATCTACGCCCTTGAGGTCGAGGTCGCGTCACTCGGCGACGACCTGCTCACCCTGCGACAGCAACGCGACGAGGCCGAAGCCCGGGTGTCGATCACCGAGACCGGCCTGCGGATCGCCCGGGACAACGTGGCCGTGGCCCGCGCGACCGCGGACAGCGCGGCGGCGGAGGCGCTCAAGGACGCGGCCGGGCTGCCGCCCGGCGCGTTCGGTTCCGACCTGCACGGCTTGGAGCTGCTCAAGCGGATTCAGCGCGGCGAGCAGCGCAGTCCCCGCGACACCAGCCTGGCCGCCGAGAATGTGAAGAACGCCCTCGAGGCCCAGCAGAAGGCCGAGACGGAACACCAGCAGGCGGTGGCCGCGAGTCAGCTGGCCGAGAACAACTTCACCGCGGCCGAGAAGAAGTACAAGGAACGCTCCGACGCGCTGCTCAAACTCAAGCGTGACAACGCCGACCAGCTCGCGGCGATCGAGCGCCAGCGGGAGGCCGCCGAGCAGCGTCTGGGTGCCTCGATCGGCCTGGACAGTGTCAACGGCCTGGTCGCCAACCCGAAGGCGATCCGGGCGATGAACTACGCGCTCGCCCAGCGGGGCGACCCGTACGTGTGGGCCGCCGAGGGGCCGAACCAGTTCGACTGTTCCGGGCTGATGTGGGCTGCGTACCGCAGCCAGGGCTACACCCTGCCCCGGGTGTCGCGGGACCAGTACCGGGGCACCAGGGGCAAGACCGTGAACCGGTCCGCGCTGCTCCCCGGCGACCTGGTCTTCTTCGCGTCGGGCAGCAGCCCGTCGTCCATCTACCACGTCGGGATGTACATCGGCGGCGGCAAGATGGTGCACGCGCCGACCACCGGCGATGTCGTCAAGGTCTCCACCGTCCGCTGGTCGCAGTTCTTCGCCGCGACCCGGGTCTTCGACGCGGTACCGGCCCCGAACACCACGCCGACCACACCGCCGCCGACCACGCGCCCGCCGACGAACCCGACCACCCCGCCGACGAACCCGACGACGCCGCCGACGAACCCGACCACCCCACCGACGGACCCGACCACCCCACCGCCGACCACGCTGCCGCCGCTCACGCCGGAGCCGACGTCCGGTGAACCGACGGAAGAGCCGTCGGACGAACCGACGGAAGAGCCGACGGACGAACCGACGAAGGAGCCGACCGGCCAGCCGGACAGCCCGGACGACGAGGCGACCAGCACACCCAGTGCCACCAAGACATCTCCGGCCGCTACCAACAGCCCCAGCTCCACCGGCAGCTGACGGAGCCGGCGTCCGCCCGACTGTCCGGTCATGCTGAGATATGGCACGGTGAGGGTGGACGTACTTCCGGCCCGGCCTACCGGTCCGGGCGTGGGCGCGGGAGGCAACTTTGGACGAATCACAGGCAAAGCCGAACGCCGGGGACGCACCGCCGGACCCTGACGGTCCGGTCGGCTCCGGCTCGTCCGCGTCCAGCGGTGGTGCCGGCGGTGGCGGCGATCTGCCCCCGTTGCCGCCACCGCCGCCGGTGGGCACCGCGCTGCCCGAATCCACTGACGAAGAGCTTCCCGAGGCGTACGAGCCTCCTCCGCCGCCAGCCGATGGTGCACTGTGGACGGACGCGCCCTGGGACGTACCGGCCGGGCAGTCGGAGCAGTCGCCGGTGGAGACGACGTCGCCCGCCCCGGCCGCTGACCCGGAGCGACTCCCGGCGCCGGCCGACCTGGTGACCCAGGGCATGGCAGCCGACCCGGCTGACCCGGAACCGACCGGGGAGCCGCTCGTGGCGGGCGCCGACCAGGCAGCCGTCCGGGATCCCGGTACGACGCCCGACCAGGCCGATGGCGTGGCCGTGCAGGCGGACCGGGCCGACGGTGTGCCCGTGGAATCGCACCAGGCCGATGGCGTGGCCGTGGCCGTGCAGGCGGACCCGGCCGATGGCGTGGGCGGGCAGGCTGATGGCGTGGCCGTGGGCGCGCAGGCGGACCGGGCCGACGGTGTCGCCGTGCAGGCGGACCAAGCCGATGGTGCGGGCGGGCATGCGGACCGGGCCGATGGTGCGGCCGCAGAACCGGGTCAGGGCGACGGTGGCGGCGCGGCACCGGGCCAGGTCAGCGCGGACCCACAGGCCGAGCCCGGGCACAGGTCCGACCGGGCCGATGTCGTGGCCATCTCCGAGGCCGGCGGGCCAGCCGGCACGGGCGGGGCCACCCCGGCCGAACCGGTCGTACCGGCGGCGCGGACCGAGTCGCCAGCCGCCGCCGACACGTCGACGGTGCGGGGGCGTGCCGTGCCGACGACCACGGCCAGCCCGACCCCGGCCGACATCGCCGCCGTACCAGGCGGTCTGTCGACCGGCCGGACCTACCGGGCCGGGGAACTCGCCGACTCCGGCACCCCGGCGCCGCGCTCCTCGGCTCTGGCCGGGTCCACTGCCACCGCGACCTCGACGCCCGCCCCGGCGACGCCAGGAAGCCCGGCGACTCCGGCACCCCTCGGCGTCTCCACAGGGAGCCCGGCGACTCCCGCGCCCCTCGGGGTCTCCTCAACTCCGGTCGGGGCGGCACCTCCGAGTCCGGCGTCGGGCGGGATGACGCCGGCGAGTTCGGTGCCCCCACTGCAGCAGCGCCGCCCGCAGACACCGGCGGTCGACTCGCCGTGGTCGGCCTTTGCCAACGCCGTCAAGTCCCCGGCCGCACCGGCTGCCGAGGCGCCGGCCCCGGCACCGCCCGCCACCACCGCCTCCCCGGCCGGTTCACCGGTCGTCGAGGCGGGTCCGCCGGCGACGTACACCGTGCCTCCGCAGCGAAGCCCACGTGGCACCAGTGCCGGTACGACCCGGGCCAGCGCCTCGGTGCCGGGCCTGGCCCGCGTGCTGCCCGCCGAGGCCGCCGCCGTGGCGTCGATGCCGGCCCAGGCCAAGGTCTACCGGGCCACCGAGCCTGATCCGGCCACGCCGCCGCCCCCGCCGCAGCCGCCGGAGCCGGTACGGCCACCCGAGCCGGCACAGCCGCCGAACCCCACCTGGCCGGATCCTCCGGGCCCGAGCCCGTTCCCGGCGCCCACGCCGCAGGTCCCGCCGCCCGGCCCCGGGCCGATCCCACCCAACCCCGGGCCGGTTCCACCCGTTCCCGGTCCGATCCCACCCGGGCCGGCGCCCACGCCGTATCCGCCCGCGCCGGAGCCGGGCCCGGTTCCGCCGTACCCGCCCTCGCCGTATCCGCCGCCGACCGCGGCCGGGTCGGTGGGCGGCTCGGTGCTCGACGGTCGACCGTCCAGCGCGCCGCCGGTGGTCGTCCCCGCGCCCGCCCTGCCCGCCTGGCCGCCGCCGACGAACCCGACCGCGCCGGGCGGCTACCGGCCCCCCGCCACCACGCCCGGTTACTCCCTTCCGCCGTCCGGCCCCGGGCCCCACGTTCCGCCTGCGGACGCCGCTCCGGCCGCCCCCGGTGTGCAGGCCGGCCCTCCGCGCCTCGAGCCCTCGGCGCGGTTCGCCCCCGGGCAGTTCGGTTCCGCCCAGGGCGCCGCGTTTACGCCCTCGCCCCGGTACGGTGCCGGCGCCCGGGAGCAACCCGAAGGCACCGTGTACGGGGGCGCCGCGGGTCAGCCGAGCTCGCTGATGCGGGACCAGGTGGAGAACTCCGGCTCGCTGACCGGCCACATCCTCGCCCAGGGCTGGGCGGACACGCCGACGCAGCGGACGAACACCACGAAGGTGGTGCTCGTGCTGCTGGTCGGGCTCGGCATCCTGGTCGGGGTGGGCCTGCTCGTGGTGCTCCTGGTCGGAGATTCCTTCAACGACCTCTTCGGTGGCCTGCTCGGCGGCTGACCGGAGGATCCGATCGGAGTACGCCCTGGTGGAGGGTGCGGTACCAGGTGCCGGTGCCCGTCGGCGGGGCGGCGGGCGGCCCGGGCCGGCTTGATCCACGAGGTGAGCCTGCCCACTGCCGAGCGCGCCGATGTGGCACCGGCCGCTGTCCCCCGTACACTCGTAGAGTTGTTGACCTGGCGCGTCATGCGCCCATGGGCGATCTTGCGGGCGAATCGACGGCGACTCTGGTCGCGGCGGCCATCGCGAAGATGCGCCCCGCTTGAGAGGTTTTTCTTGACCAGCTTTGCTGACCCCGGCACGTTTCCGTCCGTATTCGACGCGCAATCCGAATCGCTCGAATCTGTCATTTCCCCGGAGCACATTGTTGCCGAAGCGGAATCTGCGCCGAATGCGCGTACCGATGCCGCTGATTCCGCTGTTTCCACTGATTCCCCCGAGGTGACCGGGACCACGGTTGTGCAGGCGCCCGATTTCGCGGCCCTGGGGCTGCCCCGGCAACTGGTCCGGGCACTTGACCGGGAGGGCATCACCACCCCGTTCGAGATCCAGCGGGCGACCCTGCCCGACGCGCTCGCCGGTCGGGACGTCCTCGGCCGGGGGCAGACCGGCTCCGGCAAGACCCTCGCTTTCGGGTTGCCTGTGCTGGCTCGGATGGCGGCCGGGCCGAAGGCCCGCCCGAACCACCCCCGGGCCCTGATCCTGGTCCCCACCCGGGAACTCGCGATGCAGGTCAACGACGCGCTCATGCCGCTCGGCCGGGCGGTCGGGGTGTTCCTCAAGACCGCCGTGGGCGGCGTGCCGTACGACCGGCAGATCGACTCGCTGCGCCGGGGTGTGGAGATCATCGTGGCCACCCCGGGCCGGCTGGGCGACCTGATCGAGCGGGGCGTCTGCCGCCTCGACGACATCCAGGTGACCGTCCTGGACGAGGCCGACCAGATGGCCGACATGGGCTTCCTGCCGGACGTCACCGAACTGCTCGCCAAGACCCCGGCCAATGCCCAGCGGCTGCTCTTCTCCGCCACCCTGGACGGTGACGTCGACACGCTGGTCAAGCGGTTCATGACCGACCCGGTCACCCACTCGACGGCCCCGCCGACCGCCGCCGTGTCCACGATGGATCACCACATGCTGCTGATCCCGCCGCACGACAAGTTCGCCGTGGCGGCGTCGATCGCGGCTCGACAGGGCCGCACGATGATGTTCGCGCGTACCCAGATGGGCGTCGACCGGCTGGTCGCGCAGCTGGCCGAGGTCGGGGTCCGGGCCGGTGCGCTGCACGGCGGCAAGACCCAGCGGGTCCGCACGCGTACCCTCGCGGAGTTCAAAGAGGGCCGGACGAGCGTCCTGGTCGCCACCGACGTGGCGGCTCGGGGCATCCACGTCGACGGCGTATCGCTGGTGGTGCACGTCGATCCGCCGAAGGACCCGAAGGACTACCTGCACCGGGCGGGTCGTACCGCTCGGGCCGGGGAGTCGGGTGCGGTCGCCACGCTGGTCCTGCCGAAGCAGCGCCGCTCCACCCTGGCCGTGCTGCAGAAGGCCGGCGTGGAGCCGGCCCAGACCCGGGTACGCTCCGGCGACCCGGCCCTGGCCGAGGTGACCGGGGCCCGGCAGCCCAGTGGCGTACCGGTGGTCGACGAACCGCCCGCGCCGCGCCGCGGTGGCGACCGCCGGCAGGGTGACCGCCCGTACGGCGAGCGCCGCTACGGTGACCGTCCCCAGGGCGAGCGCCGTTTCGGTGACCGTCCCCAGGGTGAACGGCGCTACGGCGACCGCCCGCAGGGTGACCGCCCGCAGGGCGAGCGCCACTACAGCGACCGTCCCCAGGGCGAACGTCGTTACGGCGACCGCCCCCACGGCGAACGGCGGTATGGCGACCGCCCGCAGGGCGAGCGCCACTACAGCGACCGCCCGCAGGGTGACCGCCCGCAGGGTGAGCGCCACTACAGCGACCGTCCCCAGGGCGAACGTCGTTTCGGTGACCAGGGGCGCGACGACCGTCGACCGGACGAGCGGCGCGCACCCCGTGAGCGCTGGTCCGACGAGCGGCGGCGCCCCACGCCGACCCGCTGAACCCGACCCGCTGGACCGTCCCGGCCGGGACACCGGAACACCCGGTGTCCCGGCCGGTTCGGCATTGTCCGGACCCCGATGTCGGATCGGGCCGGTAGCGTCCGTAGGCATGTCGCACATGCCGAAGTCGCTGTACTGGGTCCGGACCGACCTGCCCGGCTCCGACCATGTGATCGTCGACGACCGTCGAGGTCTGTCCGCCCGGGGAACCCTGCTCGCGGTTGACCCGGTGCCGTTCACCTGCCGCTACGAGCTGCGTACCGACGAGCACTGGGCGACCGAGGGACTCGAGGTCAGCTGCGAGGGTGCGGGATGGCTCCGTACGCTGCGGCTGGTCCGCGCGGCCGGCCGCTGGCGGGCCAGTACCGCCGAACAGGGCGACCTGGACGCGGTGCTGGCCGCTGCCGGACGGCCGCCGACCGGCCTGCCCGGCACGGAGGATCCGGAACGGCTCGCCGAAGCGCTCGACGCTGACCTGAGCGGCTCCCCGCTGTTCAACACCCTTCCGGTGCGTCGGCTGCGGCTGGCCGAGGCCACCCCGGGGACCGCCCGCACGATCACCGTCGTCTGGGTGCTGCTGCCCGGCCTGCAGGTGCTACCGGTCGAGCAGACGTACACGGTGCTGGACGGGCAGACGGTGCGCTTCGCCATCACGGGTTTCACCGCCGACATCGAACTCGACCCGGACGGCTACGTACGGCTCTATCCCGGTCTGGCGGAGCGTCGGGCCTGACCGGGCTCCGGCCCGACGCGGCCGACCACGCCCCAGGCAAGCACCGCCAGGCCGAAGGGCAAGCACAGACAGGATCGGGACAGGCGCCGCCAGGTTCGGCGCGGCGGTCAGCCGGGCCAGGCGCCGGTGCTGAGGAAACGCTCGACCGCCGAGAGGTGTGGCTTCAGGTCCATTCCCCGGCTGGCGACCCAGTCGTCCGAGTAGTACGTGTCGGTGTAGCGCTCACCGCCGTCGCAGAGCAGCGTGACCACCGATCCGGTCCTGCCCTCGGCCCGCATCTGGGCGATCAGCCCGAACGCTCCGCACAGGTTGGTCCCGGTCGACCCTCCGATCCGGCGGCCGAGCACCCCGGAGGCGGCGCGCATCGCGGCCAGTGAGGCGGCGTCCGGTACCCGGATCATCCGGTCGACGACGCTCGGCTGGAACGACGCCTCGACCCGTTGCCGGCCGATCCCTTCGATCCGGGACGCGTTGTCGGTGACGACCGACCAGTCACCGGACGCCCAGGCCGGGTAGAACGCGGAGTGTTCGGGGTCGACCACACAGAGCCTGGTGGGGAGCCGACGGTAGCGGATGTACCGGCCGATGGTGGCGCTGGTGCCACCGGTGCCGGCGCCGACCACGATCCAGTCGGGCACCGGGTGCCGTTCCAGCGTCATCTGCGCGTAGATCGACTCCGCGATGTTGTTGTTGCCCCGCCAGTCGGTGGCCCGCTCGGCGTACGTGAACTGGTCCATGAAGTGCCCGCCCAGGTCCTCGGCGAGCCAGCGGGCCTCGACCACCACCGCGGCCGGATCGTCCACCAGGTGGCACTTTCCGCCCTGGAACTCGATGAGGGCGATCTTCTCCGGCGAGGTGGCGGCCGGCATCACCGCGATGAACTGCACCCCGAGCATCCGGGCGAAGTACGCCTCGGAGACCGCCGTGGAGCCGGAGGACGCCTCCACAATGGTGGTCCGTGGGCCGATCCAGCCGTTGCAGAGTCCGTACAGGAAGAGCGACCGGGCCAGCCGGTGCTTGAGCGACCCGGTCGGATGCACCGACTCGTCCTTCAGGTAAAGGTCGATCCCCCACTCCCGGGGCAGCGGGAAGCTGAGCAGGTGGGTGTCGGCGGACCGGTTCGCGTCGGCCTCCACCGCCGCGATCGCGGCGGTCACCCACCCGCGCTCCGCGTCGTCGAACCGGTCAAGGTGCTCCACGGCCAGCAACGTAACAAGTCGGTGGTCAGGACGGGCCGGGGCGGGGTGGGGTGACCGGCTGGGGACGGTTCTCCCACTTCGTCGACAGGGCCACCCCGGTCCGGGTCGAGGCGACCCCGGCGGTCCGGTTCAGCCGCAGAATGAGCTGTTCCAACTCGGCAATTGTGCCTACTCGCGCCTTCAACAGGAACGACTCGACGCCGGCCATGAAGTAGCAGGACTCGATTTCCGGCATGTCCCGAATCGCCGTCAACACGTCGTCTGTGTCGCCGCCCGAGTCCTGCACGATGCCGATGAGCGCCGTCACGCCGAGGCCGATCGACTCCGGCTCGACATCGGCCCGGTAGCCGCGGATGACCCCGCTGGTCTCGAGCTTGCCCACCCGCTCGTGCACCGCTGGCGCCGACAGGCCCACCTGGCGGGCCAACTCGGCGTACGAAAGTCGGGCGTTGCCACGCAACAGCTCCACGAGCGTCAGGTCGATGGAGTCCACGAGGTGAGACCCTAGTCGGGGGCCGGAGAGGCGCGGCGAGCGGCAGCGACATTGTTGCTGACAAAGGGCCGTGAATGCCGTAAATCGTCCCGAGTAAGCTCGCAGACAGTACGTTTTCGCGTTTGCCGGACACGACACTCCGGCGGTGTTGTAATTGCCGTACGTCCCTTAAACGAAGGCTCTGGCAAGCATGTGTTACGGGGGCGGTCCTACCAGTCCGGGGGCTTCGTAGACGCGAGGAGGGGGCTGTGGACACAGGAGATCGTCTGCTGACACCGGGCGAGGTGGCAGCGCTCTTCCGCGTCGATCCGAAGACCGTCACACGCTGGGCCGCGGCCGGGCGTATCGGCAGTATCCGGACACCGGGCGGGCATCGGCGCTTCCGCGAGTCGGAGGTACGCGCGTTGCTCGAGGGCGAGGGCATGCTCGACGAGGTCGACGACGGCATTGCGAACCGGCCACGTAACGCCGGTCCCGCAGCCCCGAGTGGCCCCGGCCCAGCCGGCGCCGGCAACATGGGGATGCACTGATCGGACCGGCAGGTCCTGGACGCGTACCGTCGTCGCGGCGGCGGTACGTCGGCCAGGCGTCGGACAGCCGGCGCCCCGCGGTCCTACCGTCGTCGCGGCGGCGGTAGCCAGGCCAGGCGTCGGACCAGCCGGGGCACACCGAGCCCCGGTGCGCCGGGCCCGGTCGGGGACACGCCCGTCACGGCCGGGGACACATGGCGGTCACCCGCCGACGGAGGGCCAGCGTTGTCAGCCTGCCAGCAGCTCGGGCGGGCAGGCCGGGTCAGGTCCGGTCGGCGCCGAGTTCGCCGGACCAACGCTGGAACAGCGTGTGCGGTACGTCGATGGCGTCCAGCACCTTTCCGGCGACGAAGTCGACGAGCTGCCCGGCGGTCGCACCGGCACCGGCACCGTAGAAACCGGGGCTGGCCGGCAACACCACCGCGCCGGCGTCGTGCAGCGTGATCAGGTGCTCCAGGTGGCTACGGGTGACCGGGGTCTCCCTCGGCACCACCACGACCGGCCGGTGCTCCTTGAGGTTGACCTCGGCGGCCCGCTGCAGCAGGTCCTTGGAGAGGCCGATCGCGATTCCGGCGCACGCCGCCGTACTCGCCGGCACCACGACCATGCCACGTGTCGGGTACGAGCCACTGCTGGGCCCGGCGGCGATGTCCCCGGCCGGCCAGTACGTCACGTCGGCGTCCGACAGGTCGCGTCCCAACCAGGCGGCGAGGTCGTCCTTCCAGTGCGCGTCCCGGAACGGCCGCCCGGTCTCGTCGAGGATCGTCAACCGGGCCGCCCGGGAGACGACAAGGTCCACCGCCTCGCCGGCGTCGAGCAGCGCGCCGAGCACCGCCGCCGGGTACGGCGTACCCGAGGCTCCGGAGACACCGATCACCCACGGCCGTCGCATACCCACCAGCCTGCCCCAACCGGTCCCGGCCCGACCAACCGGCCCTGCCCTCCGGCCGAGCCCCGGCATCGACGTCCCGCCGCGCGTGACCAGATCATCACCAAATGCGAGATCAGACAAGGGCGGCGGGGATCACCCGGACACCTGGAACTGGAATTCTGCTCACGTACGTCTCCGGTGCGCGTGAGGAGGACTGAATGGCCGGGCTCCCGTCCTGGGTCGCCGAACTCGTCTGCCCGATCCCCGGACGTCTCTCCCCGCACGCCGACGCGGTGCAGGACTGGCTGCTCGACTGGGTGGAGCGGATCGACGGGCCGCTCGACCCACCGGCCCGGCAGCGGCTCGCGCACGGCGCCGTGGCCCGGTACGCCGGCCGGCTCTACCCGGACGCCACCGAGGCCGACCTGCGGGTGCTCACCGCGCTGTTCCTCTGGTTCTTCCTCCTCGACGACGCCTGCGACGGCACCGGCACCCCCCGACCGGACCACGTCAGTGCGCTCTGCGCCGAGGTGCTCCGGCTGCTGCGCGAGGAGTCGCCGCTTCGCCCGGAGGCGCTTCCCCCGCCGTTGCGGCGGATGCTGGCGGACGCCTGGCAGGTGCCCCGGTACCGGATGACGGCCGGTTGGCGGGTCCGCTTCGTCGACTCGGTGGCGCACCATCTGCACGGCGTGGTGACCGAGGCGAGCAACAAGGCGACCGGGCGGCGACCTGACGTCGGCACGTACATCCCGTTGCGCCGGGCCACCTCGGCGGCGTACGTCTCGTACGCGCTGATCGAGTTCGCCACCGGGCGGCCCGTACCGGACGCCCTCTACCACCACCCGGCGGTACGCATGGTCGCCGACACCGCCAACGACCTGCTCTCCTGGTTCAACGACCTGCTCTCGCTGGACCGGGACAGGGCCACCTCCGGCGGACACAACCTCGTGCTGGCGGTGGCCCGGGAGCAGCGGATCACGATCGACGCGGCGGTACCCCTGGTGGTCCGTCGCTGGCAGGAGTCGATGCGCGACTTCGGCCCGCTGCGCGCCGCCGTGCCGTCCTTCGGGCCCGACCTCGACGACGCGCTGGGACGGTACCTCGACGGGGTGGCGAACTCGGTACGCGGCACGATGGACTGGTCGCTGGAGAGCGCCCGCTACGCCGACGCACTGACCGCCGACCGGTGACGTCGGCCCGCCGGCCCGGAGGCGGTCACCGGCCCGGAGGCGGTCACCGGCCCGGCAGCGGTCACCGGACCGGCAGCGCCGAGGCGGAGGTCAGGCGCCGAGGTGGAACCGGACGACCAGGTCGAGCAGCGCGAAGACGAAGAGCGCGATGCCGACGAACCCGTTGGCGGTGAAGAACGCCCGGTTCACCCGGGACAGGTCGGTCGGCGTGACCACCACGTGCTGGTAGCTGAAGGCGACCGCGGTCAACGCCAGCCCGATCCACCAGAGCCAGCCCAATCCGACCACCGCGCCGAACCACAGGAACAGGCCGAACGTCACCACGTGCGCCACCGTCGAGGCGTGCAGCGCGAAACGCTTGCCGTACCGGGCGGGGACGCTGCGTACCCCGATCTCCCGGTCCACCTCGGCGTCCTGGCAGGCGTAGATGAGGTCGAAGCCGCCGATCCAGAGTCCGACCGCCGCGCCGAGCAGCCAGGCCGGGCCGGAGCCGTCGAAGGTGCCGGTCACCGCCAGCCAGGCGCCGACCGGGCCGACCGCCTGCGCCAGCGCCAGGATCGCGTGCGGCCAGTCGGTGAACCGCTTGCCGTACGGGTAGACCACCAGCGGGATCGCGGCGAGTGGGGCGAGGGCCAGGCAGAGCGGGTTGAGCGCGGCCGCGGCGGCGAGGAAGACGACCAGGGCGACGACCGCGCCGGTCCAGGCCGTCCGGACGCTCACCCTTCCGGTGACCAGTTCCCGCCCGGCGGTACGCGGATTGCGCGCGTCGATCCGCCGGTCGATGATCCGGTTCGCCGCCATGGCGAAGGTCCGGGCGCCGACCATAGCGACGGTGACCAGGGCCAGGTCACCCCAGCGGACCCGGCCGCCGTGCAGTTCCATGGCGGTCAACGCCGAGAGGTACGCGAACGGCAGCGCGAAGACCGAGTGTTCGATCATCACCAGCCGCAGGAAGGACCTGACCCGTCCCGGCGCCTCCACCACTGCCGTCATGAGATCCCGTACTCCTTCCAGCGCTTGTCGACCAGTGCCCGGATCTCGGGCGACATGGTCATCTCCTCCGGCCAGCCTCGGGTGTAGCCCTCGGTGGGGAGCTTGCGGGTCGCGTCGACCCCGGCCTTGCCGCCCCAGAACTGCTGGTACGAGGCGTGGTCCAGGTGGTCCACCGGCCCCTCGGTGAGCAGCAGGTCGCGGGAGTAGTCGACGTTGCCGAAGGCCCGCCAGGCGACCTCGGCGTAGTCGTGCACGTCGCAGTCGTCGTCGACCACGACGATCAACTTCGACAGCGAGAGCAGGTGGGCGCCCCAGATCGCGTTCATGATCTTCTGAGCGTGCTTGGGGTAGCGCTTGCGGATCGAAACGATCACGCAGTTGTGGAAGACCCCGGCGGTCGGCAGGTCGTAGTCGACGATGTCCGGGATCAGCAGCTTGAGCAGGGGCAGGAAGATCCGTTCGGTGGCCTTGCCGAGGCCGTGGTCCTCCTGCGGCGGCTTGGACGTGATGATCGAGTGGTAGATCGGGTCCCGTTGGGTGGTCATCGCCTCGATGTGCAGCACCGGGAAGGGCTCGACCGGGGTGTAGAAGCCGGTGTGGTCGCCGAACGGCCCCTCCGGCAGCCGTTCCCCGGGCTCCAGGTAGCCCTCCAGCACGATCTGCGCGTGCGCCGGCACCTGCAGCGGCACGGTCAGGCAGTCGACCATCTCGACCCGCTCGCCGCGCAGGAAGCCGGCGAACAGGTATTCGTCGATGTCCCCCGGGAGCGGCGCGGAGGCGGCGTAGCTGACCACCGGGTCGCAGCCGATCGCGATCGCCACCGGTAGCCGCTGGCCCAGCCGCTCGGCCACGGCGTGGTGCGCGGTGGAGTCCTTGTGGATCTGCCAGTGCATGCCGAGGGTGTTGTGCGAGTGCTGCTGCAGCCGGTAGAGGCCGAGGTTGCGCTTGCCGGTCTCCGGGTGCTTGGTGTGGGTCAGCCCGAAGTTGTGGAAGATTCCGCCGTCGCCGGGCCAGACCTGGAGACCGGGCAGACGGTTCAGGTCGACCTCGGCGCCCCGGTAGACCACCTGCTGACAGGGGGCGGTCTTCACCTTCCTCGGCGGCACCGACTTCAGCTGCAGCACCTTGCCGAGGCCCTCCCGGATGCCGGACCAGCCGACCGGCAACTCCGGCTTGACCAGTGCGCCGATCCGGTCGCCGATCTCGTCGAGCCGCTCGACGCCGAGCGCCATCGCCATCCGCCGGTCGGTGCCGAACAGGTTGACCGCGACCGGCATCTCACCCCGGGTCGGGCGCTCGAAGAGCAGCGCCGGGCCGTGCGCCCGTACCGTCCGGGTGACCACCTCGCTGATCTCCAGGGTCGGATCGACCGGGACCGGAACCCGGCGCAGTTCACCGGCGCCCTCCAGCGCGCCGACAAAAGCCCGGAGATCGTCGTACGGGAAGCCACGAGCCGCCATGGCCGCTAGTCTGTCGCACCATCCGTCCGGCGGCCCGACCCGGGTCCCTCGGCGTGACTCCGACCCCCGGGATACGGGTCGACGACACGGTCGGGGGGACGACCCGGCCGGTCAGAGCAGACCGATGCCGAGCAGCAGGGTGGCCAGCATCAGGCTCGCCCCGCCGAGCACGGTCAGCCAGATCAGCTTGTTGGGCCGGGTGTCCGAGGGGCGTACCACGGACAGGAAGAAGCCGAGCGACATCAGGATCGGCGCGGCGACGAACAGCACGCGGATCAGGGTCAGCGTGCCGGCGCCGTACCCGGTCCGGTCGAGGTAGAGCAGGGCGACGAGGGCGAACATCACCAGTACCCCGGCGTGCGCGTGCCCGGCGGTCCACAGGCCCCGGCGGACCGGGTTGTCGAGGTAGCCGGGAATCCGTCGGACCAGCTGCATGAGCAGGGAGAGCCCGCCGAACGCGACGGTCGACACGGTGATCAGCAGGATGGCGGCGGTGGTCTGGGTAGCGGGCGACATCGGGGGCTCCAACAGGTCGACGAGCGAAACTTTTCGCTGTCAAGATTGCCGCCCGAGCGACATCTTGTCAATAGCTAGATCCACTCGCCGGCTCACCCGAGCGGCGCCGCCGGAGCGCGTGGGACAGTCCCGGTCAGGCCGACTCGGTGGCGAGCCGGGCGCTGAAGCCGAGCATCGCGGTGCCGGTGAACCCGTCCAGCGTCCGGCGTACCCGACGGCGGGAGAGCAGGCGCCGGGCCCGGTGCAGGGCTCCGACCAGCAGTAACAGGTAGAGCAGCGACAGCACCGCGTGGCTCAGGGCGAACACCAGCAGTACCGCGACCGGCGCACCGGGCCCGACGAACTGCGGGAGCACGGCCAGGTAGAACGCCAGCACCTTCGGGTTGGTGATGTTGGACAGGAAGCCCTGCCGCCAACCGACCACGGCCTGCCCCGGCGGGGTCGTACCGTCACCGTTCAGGCTCGGATAACGGCCGACCCAGGCCGACCGCCAGGCCTGGATGCCGAGGAAGGTCAGATAGCCCACGCCCAACCACTTGATGGTCAGGAACAGTGGCTGGGACTGGAGGATCACCGCGCCCAGCCCGGCGGCGGCCGCGCTGCCCTGGACCGCGTTGGAGCTGGCCACCCCGACCGCACTCCAGGCACCCCGGCCCCGACCGGCGGCCAACGTGTTCCGGGTCACCACCGCGAAGTCCGGGCCGGGCACCAGCACCAGCACCACCGCGAAGAGCAGGAAGGTCCCGTACGCCGTCCACGACATCGCCCGAGCGTATGACCACCCGGCCACCCGTCACCTGCCGACGCCCGGTTCAGTCGCCGGAGTAGAGCCGCGCCAGGTCGACCAGTACGACGTCCGGCCGCCCGCCGGCAATCCCGACCAGCCGGTCGGTGAAGCCCTCGGCACTGGCCAGCACCAAGGCGGACCCCGCTCGTGTCGTATCCGGGGCGCTGGCGGAGCGGTTCCCAGACCGGCCGCAGCCGGTCCAGGTCCGGGCCAGTTGACCGCCGACGGCACGGTACGGCGGTTGCCCGACTGGCCCGCTCGCCACCCCTGCCGCATGATCGTTCGCATGTCTGATCCACGTCCCACCGCGACCGTGGCCCGGACCACCGCGGTCGCCGTCGCCACCGGGCTCAACTACGGATACTTCGGTGCGGCGATGGCCGGCGCGCAGCTCTTCCTCACCCCGCGCCTCGGCCTGGACACCACCGAGCAGGGCAGTCTGTTCGCCGTACCGATCGTCGGCATGCTCCTCGGCACCGCGCTGGCCGGCCGGCTGGTGATGGCACTGGGACGCAAGCACACCCTGCTTTGGATGGCGGTCGGGGCCACGGTCTTCTCGGCCGCATCGCCACTGGTCGCCGAGTTGCTCTGGCTGAACGTCACCCGGTTCCTGCTCGGGGTGGCGATCGGGGTGACCAGTGTGGTGGTACCGATCTTCGTGGCCGAATCCGCCCCGACCGCCAGCCGGGGCCGGATCGCCGTACTCCACCAGGTGGCCACCATGGGCGGCGTCGCCGGGGCGTTCCTGGTGGCGTACCTGCTGGCCGAGAGCGGTCAGTGGCGGATCATGCTCGGGCTGTCGGCGGTGTTCGGCGTACTCGTGGTGGGGCTGCTGGTCCCCGCGCCGGAGACGCCCCACGGGCTGACCCTGCGCGGCGAACGCGCGACGCCGGCACTCACCCCGACCGGCCGGACGAACGCACTGCGCGAACTGTTCGGCCCGCGCTACCGCCCGGTGACGCTGTTCGTGATCCTGCTCGGCACTCTGGTCCAGCTCACCGGGATCAGCGCGGTCAGCAACTTCAGCCCGCGGATCTTCGAGGGAATGGGGTTCCGAGGACCATTCGCGCTGCTCGTGCTCCCGGCCGTCGTTCAGCTCGCCGGCCTGGTCGCGTCGCTCTGCTCCGCCGTCGCCGTCGACCGGCTCGGGCGCCGGGCCACCCTGCTGACCGGTACGGCGGTGATGGCGCTCGGGCACGGCCTGCTGGTCGCCGCGTTCGTGCTGGAGTCCGTCGACGGCTGGGGTACCGCGCTCGGTTTCGTCGGGCTGCTGCTCTTCACGGTCGGTTTCAACGCCGGGCTGGGCTCGCTGGTCTGGGTGTACGCCTCCGAGGGCTACAGCGACCACCTGCGCGGGGCCGGTGCCACCGCCCTGCTGCTGCCCAACCTCACCGCCAACTTCCTGCTGGCACAGTTTTTCCTCGGCGCGCTGGTCGGGCTCGGCGGGGTGGCCACCTTCGGGGCACTGCTCGTGATCACCCTGCTGACCTGGGTCTTCCTCTACCTGCGGGCGCCGGAGACCAAGGACCGTAGCCTGGCGGAGATCCACGCGTACTGGCAGAACGGCCGTCGCTGGCCCGACCCGGTCGCCCAGCCCTGACCCCGACCTTCCCCCGTCGGCCGGATGCCGCCGTGATCCTCGTTCAGCAACAGCGGAAGGCCGCGAGCCGGGAAGATCAGTCGAGGCCGCCGTACGAGTGCAGGCCCTCGAAGAAGATGTTCACCCCGTACAGGTTCATCTGCATGGTCAGGAAGCCGATCACCGCGATCCAGGTCGCCACCGGACGCTTGACGCTCGGCGTGGCCCGGGCGTGCAGGTAACCGGCGTAGACCACCCAGGAGATGAACGCCCAGGTCTCCTTCGGGTCCCAGCCCCAGTACCGGCCCCAGGCCGCCTCGGCCCAGACCGCGCCGGCCATCACCGCGAAGGTCCAGATCGGGAACGCGAAGGCGTGCAGCCGGAAGGCCAGCCGCTCCAGGCTGGCGGCGGCCGGCACCCGGGCCCCCAGGGTGTACGGGAAGCTGCGCTTGCCCTGGTCGTAGCCGTTACGGATGAGGTACATCACCGCCGGCACCGCGCCGAGCAGGAACAGACCGGAGGAGAGCGCCGCCGCCGCGACGTGCACGACGAACCAGTACGAGTTGAGCGCCGGCACCAGCGGCACGATCGGCACGTAGAGCACCAGGCCCGCGATCGCGAGCAGCAGCACCATGGCGAGCGCGACAAAGAGCCCGAGGTGCCGGATCGCCGGCCGTCGGTGCAGCAGCACCAGCCAGGCGACGGTGCCGACGAAGGTGACCGCCAGCACGTACTCGTACATGTTGCCCCACGGCATGCGGTCGGCGGCCACCCCACGGGTGACCAGGACCGCGAGGTGCAGGACGGCCGCGACCACGGTGAGCGCGACGGCCGCCCGACCGAGCAGCGCGGCCCGGGCCGAAGCATCCCCGGCACCGCCGGGCGGCGTACCCGCCGGCAGCTTGACGCCCGCGTTCGGTTCCGGCCCGGCCGCCGCACCGGCCCCGACCAGCGCCAGCTCCCGCTCCGGTCGGACCGCCGCCCGACCGACCCGGCTGCGGTTGCCGAACGCGTACTCCGCGGCGTGGCAGATCATCGCCAGCAGGTAGCCAAGGATCGCCACCGCCAGGAGCTGGTCGGAGAGCGCAGCCATCAGTCCGTCTCCTCTTCCGTCGCCGTCCGACCGGACCGTGCCGCAGCGACGAGCCGGTCGAACTCTTCGGCGAAGCCTGAGTAGTCGGTCCGGGGCAACCCGCCGACCTCCACCAAACTACTACGATCCGTCGTGGACGTGTCGGCGGGTGCCGGAACCACCCGGAACCACACCCGACGGCGTCGGATGAACAGCGCCGGCATCAGACCCACCAGCAACACCGCCGAGCTGACCAGCACGATCATCTCGCCCGGGTCGTACCGGACCGAGATGGTGGCGTACTGGAGGGTGCCGACGAACTCCACCGTCGTACCGTCGTCGAGCGTCCACTTCTCCCCGGGACGCAGCAGCTTGCCCTCGCCGACCTGCTTCAGCCGGCCGCTGTCGACCTGCCCCCGGTCGAGCGAGTAGATCGATCTCGGGATCCCCGCGTCCATCCCCAGGTTGCCCCGGTACGGGATCAGCATCAGCCCCGGCGACCGCTCGGCCGGATAGATCGACCGGACGAACGGTCCGGTCTCCGGCGTGGTCGGCAGGTACAGCCCCTCGAAGGCGACCTGCAGGTTCGGGTCGCGCTCCCCGGTCTTCGGGTCGATGTTCACGTCCGGGAAGACCGCGACACCCTCACTGGTCAGGTTGCCGTCGATGCTGAGGAACGCCTCGTCGCTGGTCTGCGACTTCCCGTAGCGGTCGGTGTAGCGCACGATCGGCGCGTAGCCGTGCCCGAGCAGGTAGACACTCGTGCCGCCGGCCAGCCGCAGCGGATCGTTCACCGAGAAACTCGCCGGGTACGGCGTACGGCCCTGCTGCTCCACCAGCGCCCTGGCCCGGAACGACTCCGGCTGCCCGGTCGGCAGGAACCCGGCCTCGAAGTCGGTCAGCACCAGGCAGAACGGCGGCAGGTCGGCGCCGTCCACCCGGTGACCCAGCTTCGACTCGCTGAACTGCTGCAGGGTGTTGCAGAAGGCGTTGTCCGGGCCGGCGACCAGCAGCCGGTTGCCGTGCCAGCCGTACCAGGAGCCGAGCCCGACGCCGAGCAGCACCCCGATCAGCGAGATGTGGAAGAGCAGGTTGCCGCTCTCCTTCAGGTAGCCCTTCTCCGCCGAGACGGTGTCGCCCCGGACCGCCACCCGCCAGCGCCGCTTCCGCAGCATCGCCGCGATCGCGGCCGGGTCGACGTCGGAGTCGGTCAGCACCGCGTGCCGCGGCAGCCGGTCCAGTCGCCTCGGCGCCGCCGGGGGCACCGCCCGCAGCGCGCGGACGTGGTCGCGCAGCCGCGGCACGATGCAGCCGATCAGCGAGGTGAACAGGAGTACGTAGATCGCCGAGAACCACGGCGAGGCGTACACGTCGAAGCCACCGAGCCGGTCCACGATCGGGAACCAGTCCGGATGTTCCCGCTGGAAGGCGTCGACGTTCTCGATGCTGACGTTGCGCTGCGGCAGCAGCGAGCCCGGGATCGCGGCGACGGCGAGCAGGAAGAGCAGGATCAGCGCGGTACGCATGCTGGTGAGCTGCCGCCACGAGTTGCGCAGCAGGGCCAGCGGCGCCAGGGTACGCCGACGTCGGGGCGCCTCGGCGGCCTCCGGCCCGGTGGTCGGGCGGTCGTCCACGGTCGACATCAGATGCTCACCTCGCCCACCCCGACCGTGGTCTTCAACCAGATGTTGATCTCTCCCCAGCCGCCGGTGATCAGCGCCAACCCGATGATGATCAGCAGCACCCCGCCGACCCGGGTCACCCAGCGGCTGTTCCGGCGCACCGCCCGGAACAGCCCGAGCAGCCGGTGGAAGCCGAGACCGAAGACGATGAACGGCAACCCGAGGCCGAGGCAGTACGCGACCGCGAGCACCACCGCCCGGTCGGCCTGGCCGCTCGCCGTACCCATGCCGAGCACCGCGCCGAGGGTCGGGCTGACGCACGGCGCCCAGGAGAGCGCGAAGACCGCCCCGAAGACCGGGGCACCGAGCAGGCCGGCGTTCGGCAGCCGCCGGATCCGGAACTCCCGCTGCATGCCGGGGATCAGCCCAAGATAGGAGAGGCCCAGCACCACGATCACCGCGCCGATCACGATCTCCAGCGGCCGCTGGTGCGCGAAGAGTGCCTGACCCAGCGTGGTGACCAGCACGGCGGTGAGGGTGAAGACGACGGTGAAACCGGCGATGAAGAGCAGCGTGCCGGCGAGCACCCGGCCCTGTACCCGGACCCGGGACCGGGTCGCCACCGCCACCCCGCCACCAGGCTCCGGCCCGGCTCCGGGCCGGTCCGCCGCGCCGCGCCGCTCCAGGTCGCTGCCGGCCAGCCCGGTCACGTACGACAGGTAGCCGGGCACCAGCGGCAGCACGCACGGGGACAGGAAGCTGACCAGGCCGGCGAGCGTCGCCGCGCCGACGGCCAGCAGCAGCGGGCCACTCTCGGCGAGTTCGGCGAAGGTCTCGCCCATCAGCCCGGCCCGCCCGCGGCCGGCTGCTCCCCGGCCAGTCGGGTGACGATCGGCTGCAGGGTCTCCTGCTTGGTCGACGCCCGGATCACCACCGCGATCCGCCCGTCCCGGTCGAGGACCACGGTCGCCGGAATCGAGTTCGGCGGGATGTCGAAGGCGAGCGCCAGTTGGCTCGGCGGGTCGAACAGGCTCGGGTAGCTGACCTTGAACGCCTGCTCGAACGCCTGGGCCTTGTCCCGGCCGTCCTGGATGTTGATCCCGACGAACCGGACCCCCTGGTCCTTGGTCGCCTGGTAGGTCGCCTCCAGGTCGTCGGCCTCCGCCCGGCACGGCGCACACCAGGAACCCCAGAAGTTGACCACCACCACCTGACCACGGTCCTGCGCCAGGTCGTAGCTGCCGCCGTCGAGCAGCTCACCGGCGACCTTCGGGGCCGCCGGCCGGTGCTCCGGGGCGCACTCGATGATGCCGTCGCTGGTCGTGCAGTCGTCCTGCCACCTGCCGCCGTCGCCGCCCGAGCAGCCGGCCAGGGCCAGCATCGTGGCGGCGACGAGCAGAGCGCCGAGGCCGACACGCCGGGGACGACTCATCGTCAAGCTCCCTTGGCCGTCCGGGCACTCGGCGACATCGCCACCAGGTGCGCCGCCGGCTCGGAGTAGCCGATGCCGACGATCTTGGCACCGTCGAAGTGGAAGGAGGTCAGACTGGCCAGCCCGCACTGCCGCCGACGCGGATCGTGCCAGAGCCGCTTGCGTTCGACGTACCGGCGCAGGGTCCAGATCGGCAGCTGGTGCGAGACGCAGATCGCCTCCCGCCCCTCCGCCGCCACCCGGGCGGCGTGCAGCGCCCCGAACATCCGCTCGGCGATCACCCGGTACGCCTCCCCCCAGGACGGGGTCACCGGGTCCCGCAGCACCCACCAGTTGCGGGGATCCCGGAACGACCCGTCCCCGGGGGACACCCGCTTCCCCTCGAACCAGTTGGTGCTCTCGATCAGCCGCTCGTCGACCCCGACCGGCAGGTTGAACTGGGCGGCGATCGGCTCGGCGGTCTGCTGCGCCCGTTCCAGCGGGCTGGCCACCACGTACGCGATGTCGCGGTCGGCGAGCGCCTGCGCGGCCGCCTTCGCCATCTGCACACCCAGCTCGGAGAGGCGGTAACCGGGCAACCGGCCGTACAGGATCTTTTCCGGGTTGTACACCTCGCCGTGCCGCAGCACGTGGACCACCGTGGTGCTCACCGCGTCATCCCCCGTCATTCCCCGTGACCGGCCGCCGCCGCAGCCTCCGCCGCGGCGGGCAGCGCCGCCGCGTACTGTTCCAGCGCGTCGTCGTCCAACGCCGTCGACACGAACCACGACTCGAAGGCGCTCGGCGGCAGGTAGACGCCGCCGGCCAGCATCGTGTGGAAGAACGCCTTGAACGCGGCGACGTCCTGACCGCGCGCGCTCGCGTAGTCGGTCACGTCCGCGTCGGTGAAGAAGATCGAGAACATGTTCCCGGCGTACGACAGCCGGTGCGGCACCCCGGCGGCGGCCAACGCCTCGCCGGCCAGCCGGCCCACCGTGGCGGCCGTCTCGTCGAGCCGCCGGTACACCGCCTCGTCGGCCAGCCGCAGCGTGGTCAGCCCGGCGGCACAGGCGAGCGGGTTACCGGAGAGGGTGCCGGCCTGGTAGACCGGTCCGGCCGGCGCGAGCCGCGCCATGATCTCGGTACGCCCACCGAACGCCGCCGCCGGCAGTCCACCGCCCATCACCTTGCCGAAGGTGAACAGGTCGGCGTCGACCGGGTCGAGCCCGGCCCAGCCGCCGGCGGAGACCCGGAAACCGGTCATCACCTCGTCGACGATCAGCAGTGCGCCGTTGGCGTGCGCGATCCGGGCCAACGCCTGGTTGAACCCGTCCCGGGGGGCCACCACGCCCATGTTGCCGGGGGCGGCCTCGGTGATGATCGCGGCGATCTCCGACCCCTGCGCCGCGAACGCCGCCTCCACCGCGGCCACGTCGTTGTACGGCAGCACGATCGTCTCGCCCGCGGCCGCGCCGGTCACCCCGGGCGAGTCGGGCAGACCGAGGGTGGCCACACCGGAGCCGGCGGCGGCGAGCAGGGCGTCCACGTGCCCGTGGTAGCAGCCGGCGAACTTGACGATCTTGCTGCGACCGGTGTAGCCCCGGGCCAGCCGGATCGCCGTCATGGTCGCCTCGGTCCCCGAGTTGACCAGTCGGACCTGCTCCACCGGGGTACGCGCGACGATCTCGGCGGCCAGCTCGACCTCACCCTCGGTCGGCGCGCCGAAGCTGGTGCCGAGCGCGGCGGCGGCCTGCACCGCGGCGACCACCTCGGGGTGGGCGTGCCCGAGGACCAGCGGACCCCACGAGCAGACCAGGTCGACGTACCGCCGGCCGTCCGCGTCGAAGAGCCACGGCCCGGAGCCCCGCGCCATGAACCGGGGAGTGCCCCCGACGGCGAGGAAGGCCCGGACGGGCGAGTTCACCCCGCCCGGCACGATGGCTCGGGCGCGGTCGAAAAGGGCCTGGGAGGCCGGGGCGTCGGCCGGGTAGCGGCCGGGGCCGGCGGGGTACGTCGCGCTCACGGTTCCGCCATTCTGTCAGCGCCATCTGACCGGCCGGCAGCCACCCCTGGGCGGGTCGCCCGGGTCACTTCTACGGCCTTCCCCCTGTCGGTGGTCGTGGTCCTCGGGGTTGGCCCAGCTTGGAACGGACCGACCGCGCTGGGCTGATCCCGGTCCGCTGGGGGCACGGTCGGAGGTTGAGGCGGATCACCCGACCGTGCGCGTCCAGGTGGTCACGGTCGGGGGGGGGGGGGGGGGGGGCCCCCCCGGGGGGGGGGGGGGGGGACCCCCCCCCCGCCCGGCCCCCCCCCCCCCCCCCCCCCGGGGCGCCAGCC
>NZ_JAZGQK010000018.1:0-40592 GCF_036422035.1 Plantactinospora sonchi | reverse complement strand
GCGTCCAGGTGGTCACGGTCGGGGGTTGGGGGCGGATCACCCGCTCTGGGCGGTCAGGCTTGATCCCGTCGCGGGCGATCCGCCCCCAACCCCTGCCGTGGTTGATCTCCGCGCGGACCTGTCCGGTTCGGCGTCGGTTGGGTGGTTCCACCGCGCCTGGACGACGTCGCAGCCCACCTCGGGGAGCCCCACATTCGGTGGGCGCCCGTCCGGTTCGACCCCAAAAGGGCGCCACCGGTTCGGACAGGTGACCGCATAGCGGACGGGACCAGCCGGGTCACCAACAGGCCGGTTCGGCCAGGTCGCGATAGGCTGATCGGGTGAACCGTGCGGAGCTGAGCATCGCGGTGCAGCGGAATCCCGACGAGGTGATCCTCCACCTCGGCGGCGAGATCGACATGCTCACCGCCGGCAGGCTGTCGAGTGTCGTCAACGAGGTGCTCAACGACGCACCGTCCCGGATCGTTCTCGACCTGGCCGAGGTCACCTTCTGCGACTCGCAGGGACTCGGCACCCTGGTGGTGCTGAGTCGCAAGGCCAGTCACGCGCAGAGTCTGCTGATGCTGACCAACGTCGGCGACTTCCTCCTGCGGGTGCTGGACATCACCGGGCTCCGCTCCGCCCTGATGATCCGCAACGAGCAGGCCACCGGCTGACCCGTACGAGGCTTGACCCGTTCAGGGCGGTCGTCCCGGAGCTGGTTGTCGTACCGGCCTGAGCCGGCCTGAGGCCGAAGCCTCCACGCGGCGCGCGACCCCGAGCGGGGTTGGGGGCCGGCCTGCCCGCTTCGGGATCAAGCCTGACCGCCCAGAGCGGGGAGGCCGGCCCCAACCCACTCCTCACCCCGGCACACGAGCGCAGGCGTCAGGCGACCGCGCCCCAGCGGGCTTCCTCCAGCACCTCCACCGCGCGGTCCCGCCCCTGCGGATCGTCCGACCGCAACAGGGACACCGCCTCGTCGACCGCCTCGGTCAACCCCCGCCACTGGGCGTCCCGCTCCCGGACCAGTACGGACTGCGCGGCGAGCTGCCGGGTCTTGACCCACAGCTCGACGAAGACCGACACCTTGGCCCGTAGTACCCAGGGGTCGAACGGCTTGGTCAGATAGTCGACCGCGCCGACCGCGTACCCCCGGAGGGCGAGTTGGGCGTCCCGGTCGGCGGCGGTGAGGAAGATGATCGGCACGTGCCGGGTACGCTCCCGCCGCTTGATGTGGCTGGCGGTCTCGAACCCGTCCATGTCCGGCATCTGGGCGTCCAGCAGGATGACCGCGAAGTCCTCCACCAGGAGTTGCTTGAGCGCGGCCTCCCCGCTCTCCACCGCGACCGGCTGCACCGGCAGGCCCTGCAGAATGGCCTCGAGCGCCATCAGGTTCTCCCGCCGGTCGTCGACCAGCAGGGCTTTGGCCAGCTCGCTCACCGAATCGTCCCCTCGTTGCCCGCCCCGGGCCCGGCGGTGTCCCGTCCGTCCCCGTGCACCCAGGACGCCATCAGCTCGATCAGTTCGTCCAGGTCCACCGGCTTGGTGATGTAGTCACTCGCTCCGGCGCCCAGCGCCGACTCCCGGTCGCCGGGCATCGCCTTGGCGGTCAGGAAGACCACCGGCAGGTCGGTGAACCGGTGGTTGCGGCGGATCGCCCGGGTCGTCTCGTACCCGTCCTGGTCCGGCATCATCGCGTCCATCAGCACGATGTCCACCTCCGGATGCTCGGCCAGCAGGCGTACCCCGTCCACCCCGTTGTCCGAGTAGAGCACGGTCATGCCGTGCAGCTCCAACGCGCTGGTCAGGGCGAAGACGTTGCGGACGTCGTCGTCGATGATCAGCACGGTGGCGCCGTCGAGCTGCCGGGAGGCCGGCGAGACCGGCCGGTCGGGCTCGGTGGGGACCCGCAGCATCGGCGGCGTGCCGGCGGGGGTCACCCGCGCGGCCGGCAGCGGTACCGGTGGTGGGGTCACCACCGCGTCCGGCGTCAGCACGTCCGGTACGAAGAGGGTGAACGTCGAGCCCTGCCCGGGTGCCGACGAGACGGTGATGGTGCCGCCGATCAGCCGCGCCAGGTCCCGGCTGATCGACAGCCCGAGGCCGGTGCCGCCGTACCGCCGGCTGGTGGTGCCGTCGGCCTGCTGGAACGCCTCGAAGATCAACCCGAGTTTGTCGTCGGAGATGCCGATCCCGGTGTCGATGACGGTGAACGCGACCACCTGCCGGGCGGCGGCCAGCGCCGGTACGTCGGTGAAGCTGCCCTCCGGCGCCGAGGCCGGACCGATCCGCAGCGTGACCGCACCGTTGTCGGTGAACTTGACCGCGTTGGAGAGCAGGTTCCGGAGGATCTGCTGCAGACGCTGGGGGTCGGTGACCACGCTCGGCGACAGTTCCTTGGAGACGCGGACCTGGAAGTCCAGGCCCTTCTCCTCCGCCTGTGGCGCGAACGCCTGCTCGACGTAGCCGCGGATCTCGGAGAACCGCACCTCGGCCGGGGTGACGTCCATCCGGCCCGCCTCGATCTTGGACAGGTCGAGGATGTCGTCGATCAGCGAGAGCAGGTCGGAGCCGGCGCTGTGGATGGTCCGGGCGAACTCGATCTGCTTCTCGCTCAGATTCTGCTCCGAGTTGTCGGCGAGCAGCCGGGCCAGCAGCAGCAGCGAGTTGAGCGGGGTACGCAGTTCGTGGCTCATGTTGGCCAGGAACTCCGACTTGTACGCCGAGGCGCGGGCCAACTGCTGGGCCTTGTCCTCCAGACCGATCCGGGCCAGTTCGATCTCCCGGTTCTTGGTCTCGATGTTGCCCTTCTGCTCGGAGAGCAGTTTCGCCTTGTCCTCCAGTTCGGCGTTGGTCCGCTGCAGTTCGGCGGACTGTTCCTGCAGCTCGTGGGCGAGCCGCTGGGACTGGGCGAGGAGTTCCTCGGTACGCCGGTTGGCCTGGATGGTGTTCACCGCGATGCCGATGGTGAGCACCAGCCGCTCCAGGAACGACAGGTGCAGGTCGGAGAAGGGTGACACGCTGGCGAACTCGATCACGCCGAGCAGTTCGCCCTCGAAGAGGACCGGGAGCACGACCAGGTCGGCGGGGGCGGTGGCGGCCAGTCCGGAGCGGAGCGTCAGGCTGCCGTCCCGGGGTGCGCCGAGCCGGATGGTGCGCCGGGAGAGCGCGGCCTGGCCGACCAGCCCTTCACCGGGGCCGAACGTGACGTCGTGGTGCCGGGCGACGTAGCCGTACGACGCGGTCAGCCGGAGCCGCATCGCCGCCTCGTCGCTGGTGTCGGCGAGGAAGAACGCGCCGAGCTGGGCGTCGACCAGCGGTGTCACCTCGGTCATGATCATGCGGCAGACCTCGCCGAGATCCCGCTGGCCCTGCAGCAGACCGCCGATCCGGGCCAGGTTCGAGTCGAGCCAGCCCTGCTCGGCGTTCTTCTTGGTGGTCTCCCGCAGGGTGACGATCATCTGGTTGATGTTGTCCTTCAGCTCGGCGACCTCGCCCTGCGCCTGTACGGCGATCCGCTGGGTCAGGTCGCCGGTGGTGACCGCCGTGGAGACCTGGGCGATCGCCCGGAGCTGGGTGGTCAGGGTGGAGGCGAGCTGGTTGACGTTCTCGGTGATGTCCCGCCAGGTACCCGAAACGCCCTTCACCTGGGCCTGACCGCCGAGCTTGCCCTCGACGCCGACCTCCCGGCCGACCCGGGTCAGCTCCTGGGCGAACGAGGAGAGCTGGTCCACCATCGTGTTGACGGTGCCCTTCAGCTCCAGGATCTCGCCCCGGGCGTCCACGGTGACCTTCTGCGACAGGTCACCCTTCGCCACGGCCGTGGTGACCGAGGCGATGTTCCGCACCTGGGAGGTGAGGTTCGAGGCCATCGAGTTCACGTTGTCGGTCAGGTCGCGCCAGGTGCCGGAGACGCCCTTCACCTGGGCCTGACCGCCGAGCTTGCCCTCGGTGCCCACCTCCCGGGCCACCCGGGTCACCTCGTCGGCGAAGGACGAGAGCTGGTCGACCATGGTGTTCACGGTCTGCTTGAGTTCCAGGATCTCGCCCTGCGCGTCCACGGTGATCTTCTGCGACAGGTCGCCCCGCGCCACCGCCGTGGAGACCTGGGCGATGTTGCGGACCTGCGCGGTCAGGTTCGACGCCATCGAGTTCACGTTGTCGGTCAGGTCCCGCCAGGTACCGGCCACCCCGCGTACCTGGGCCTGGCCGCCGAGCTTGCCCTCGGTGCCCACCTCCCGGGCCACCCGGGTCACCTCGTCGGCGAACGACGAGAGCTGGTCCACCATCGTGTTCACCGTCGACTTCAGCTCCAGGATCTCGCCCCGGGCGTCCACGGTGATCTTCTGCGACAGGTCACCCTTGGCCACCGCGGTGGTCACCGAAGCGATGTTCCGGACCTGGGCGGTCAGGTTCGACGCCATCGAGTTCACGTTGTCGGTCAGGTCCCGCCAGGTACCGGAGACCCCCTTCACCTCCGCCTGGCCGCCGAGCTTGCCCTCGGTACCGACCTCCCGGGCCACCCGGGTCACCTCGTCGGCGAACGACGAGAGCTGGTCCACCATCGTGTTCACCGTCGACTTCAGCTCCAGGATCTCGCCCTGGGCGTCGACCGTGATCTTCTGCGACAGGTCACCCTTCGCCACCGCCGTGGAGACCTGGGAGATGTTCCGGACCTGCGAGGTCAGGTTGCCGGCGAGCTGGTTCACGTTCTCGGTCAGCGCGCGCCAGGTGCCGGAGACCCCGCGTACCTGGGCCTGGCCGCCGAGCTTGCCCTCGATGCCCACCTCGCGGGCCACCCGGGTCACCTCGTCGGCGAACGACGACAGCTGGTCCACCATCGTGTTGACGGTGTCCTTCAGCTCCAGGATCTCGCCCTGCGCGGCCACCGTGATCTTCTGCGACAGATCGCCCCGGGCCACCGCCGTGGAGACCTGGGCGATGTTCCGCACCTGGGCGGTCAGGTTCGACGCCATCGAGTTGACGCTGTCGGTCAGGTCCTTCCAGGTCCCGGCGACGTTCGGCACCTGGGCCTGGCCGCCGAGCTTGCCCTCGGTGCCGACCTCACGGGCCACCCGGGTCACCTGCTCGGCGAAGAGCCGCAGGGTGTCGGTCAACCCGTTGATGGTGTGCGCCAGCTCGGCGACCTCACCCTTGGCGGAGACGGTGATCTTCTGCGACAGGTCGCCCCGGGCCATCGCCGTGGTCACCTGGGAGATCGACCGCACCTGGTAGGTCAGGTTCGACGCCATGGTGTTCACCGAGTCGGTGAGGTCCTTCCAGGTGCCGGCGACGCCGCGTACGTCGGCCTGCCCGCCCAGCTCACCCTCGGTGCCGACCTCCCGGGCCACCCGGGTCACCTCGTTGGAGAACGACGAGAGCTGGTCGACCATCGTGTTCACGGTGCGGCCGATCCGGAGGAACTCGCCCCGCAGCGGTCGCCCGTCGATCTCCAGATCCATGTGCTGGGAGAGGTCGCCGTCGGCGACCGCGACGATGACCCGGGCGATCTCGGTGGTCGGTCGGCCGAGGTCGTCGATGAGCGAGTTGATCGCCCGCTGCCCCTCCGACCAGGCACCCTCCATGCCCTCCTCGTCCAGCCGCTCGGTGAGCCGGCCGTCCCGGCCGACGATCCGGCTGATCCGGCGGAGGTCGAGATGCTGCCGCTCCTGCAGCGACACCACCTCGTTGAAGGCGTCGGCCACCTCGCCCGCGGCGCCGGTCCGACGCGGCAGGCGTACCTTGAAGTCGCCCCGGCGGACCCGCCGCAGCGCCTCGGCGAGTTCGCCGAGCAGCACCGCGTCCTCAGCGCCGGATCGCTCAGCGGCAGACAGTTGGTTCGCCGTGGTCATCGTCCCTCGCTCAGGTGTGATGGCAGGTGGGCGACCCACGCCAGTCGGCGCCCACTCGATGGTCCCGGCCGCATCTCCGAGGCGCCTCCGCGGCTCCGCTCCGACGCGACGCCCCCATCATTGTGCCTTTCGCGGGACAGATGCCACCCTGCGGCGCGCGTCGATCGTCGATCCCGACCCGAGGCAACAGAAGTCAACAAAGGGGACATAAGGAGCGGTTGGGGCATCCTTCAGCCTAGCGCGGCCCGGGTTCCGGCCGGTCGAGGCCGCAAGCTGGGGTGAGTCACCTTGCCCGGATAGTGTTGCTTGGATCTCGAATCCGGCTGGTGGAGGAGTCGACAGAGTGTCAGCGGAGACGGACGGCACCGTGACCGGCGGCGCGGACGACCAGGTACGCCGCGTTCGGCTGCCCGCCGACCGCCGTACCCCGGCGGCGGCCCGCGCCCTGGTCCGATCGGTGCTGGCCGAGGCGGGCCTCGACGAGCTGCTGAACGAGGCGCTGCTGCTCACCACCGAACTCTCCACCAACGCCGTCGAACACGCCCGCACCGAGCTGGACATCGAGGTCGTCGCGGACGGTTCCGGACTCACCGTCACCGTCTCCGACTTCGCCGCCGGGCCGATCGACGACGTCACCGCCCGCCCCCGCAACGACCTGACCGACATCTCCCAGGTGTCGGAGCGCGGCCGGGGCCTGCTCCTGGTCGACCACTTCGCCAGCCGCTGGGGTACCACCCACCAGGCCAGCGGCAAGGGCGTCTGGTTCCGCCTGGACCGCAAGGGGAACGACCGCCCGGACGCCGGACCACACGAGCCGGGCCGGGGCGTACCGGTACCCAACGCCCCCGTCGCCCCGCGACCGGCCGCCCCGTCCGCGCCGAGCGCCGGCGCGATGAGCGCCCTGATGCAGACCGCTCCCGACCCGTACGCCGACGACCCGCTCCCCACCTTCGCCGCCGACCTGCTGGTCCGGGTCGGCGACATGGTCGGGGCGGCCGGCGGCGCGGTACGCCTCGACCGGGGCGACGGCGCCGGCTGGCAGCTCCTCGCCCGGTACGGCCGGCAGCCCCGGCCCGGCGACGAACTGCTCCGGGTGCCGCTCACCGTGCACCGGCCGTACGCCGGGGAGCTGGAGCTGGACGCGGCCCCCTCCGGTTACGCCCGCCCGCTCGCCGCACTGGTCGCCGAACGGCTCTCCCTGCACCTGGAGAACGACCGGTTGCGCCGGGCCGACCTGCGCCGGCAGACCTGGCTCACCTTCCTCGCCGAGGCCAGTGAGCTGCTCGCCCAGTCGCTCGACGTCGACCTGACGATGGCGCTCGTCCCGCAGCTCGTGGTGCCCCGGTTGGGTCAGTGGTGCGCGGTGCACACCGTCGACGAGTGGGGCCGGCTGCGGCTGGCGGCGGCCATCCACGCCGACGAGGCACTGTTGCCCGAGCTGCACAAGACGCTGCAGGACGAGAGCGCCGAATCGGTGCAGGCCCGGTTGCGTGAGGCGGTACGCGGCCCGGGTCAGATCCCGATCGGACCGCCGCTGGACGGCATCGCCGTACCGCTGGTCGCCCGGGGACAGCGGCTCGGCACTCTGGCCGTCGGTCGCCACCAACGGCACCGGCACGACCCCGACGAGATCGCGGTGCTGGAGGACGTGGCCCGGCGCGCCGCGCTGGCCATCGAGAACGCCCGGATCCACGACGAGCGGCGCAAGGTCGCACAGACCCTCCAGCAGTCCCTGCTGCCGCCGGTCCTGCCGGTGGTCGACGGCATCGGCTTCGGCGCCGAGTACGTCCCGACCGGGGACGCCGCCGACGTCGGCGGCGACTTCTACGACGTGGTGCCACTCTCCGAGGACCGCTGGCTGGTGGCGGTCGGCGACGTCTCCGGCAAGGGGGTCCAGGCGGCGACGGTGACCGGCCTGGTCCGGGACGTGCTCCGGGTGCTGGCCGGGGACGGCCGGCCGCTGCCGGAGGCGTTGACCCGGCTCAACGGCACGCTGGTCGACCGGGGCGGCGGCCGGTACTGCACGCTGGCCCTGGCCGCGGTACGCCGGGAGCCGGGCGGTCACCTGCAGGTGGCACTGCACCTGGCCGGTCACGACCGGCCGCTGAAGCTCGACGGTGACGGACAGGCCTCGTTCGTGGGTGCCGGCGGTACGGCGCTCGGGCTGCTCGACACGATCGCCTCCCCGGTGGCGGACATCCGGTTGGCGCCCGGGGACGCGCTGGTGTTCTACACCGACGGGGTGACCGAGCGCCGACGCGGCCGGGAGCTCTTCGGCCTCGAACGCCTGCGTGACGCGGCGACCCCGCTGGCCGGCTACTCGGCCGAGGTGGTGGCGGCCCGGCTCCGCTCGGTGGTGATCGGTTTCTCCGCCGAGTCGCCCCGGGACGACATCGCGATCCTGGTGCTGCGCAACGACGCGCTGGTCTGACCACCCCGGGCCGGACGGCCGGCCCGGCTCGGCCGGGACGCCGCTGGCCGGAAGGAAATCCGCTCGGCGGCGCGGCTCGGCCGACGCCGCTGGGCGGCAGGAGATCCGGGTCGGCCGGGGTCAGAGCCCGCCCGGGTAGCGGCCGGGCGCGAGCCGACGGGCCGGGTCGTAGCGCTGCTTGAGCCGACGCAGCAGCGGAAGCTCGGGCACCTCGCCCCAGAGGTCGACCGCCGACCGGACCGGTGCGGGCGCGGCCACCACCAGACAGCGCCCGGCGCGGGCGGACAGGACGGCGCGTACCCCGGTCAGGATGGCGGCGACCTGCTCGGGCGGGGTGGTGGCCGGCAACGCGGCGTGCACGACGCCGAGCCCGGCCGAGCCACGGACCGGCACCGGCACCCCGGCCGCGTCCCGCAGCGCGTAGATGGCGGCGTGCAGGTCGCCGGCGGGCACCTCGATGCGCAGGGCGATCTCGTCGGGGTGGAACGGATAACGTCGCCACCAGGTCGGCGCGTTGTCGTCGGCACGGACGTCGCCACCGAGCAGTTGGCTGAGTTTCGACACCCGTCCGGAGACGTCGGCGGCGCCGCCTTCGAGAAGGACGGCGAGGGAGCCGGAACCCCGGCCGGCCGGACGTGCCCGTCGGGCGGACCCGGCGGGATGGTCGGGCGGTGGATGTCCCCGGGATCCGCCGGTGCGGCGGGCGACGGTCGGCCGGGTCGGTTCGCCCGCCGGCAGGTCCACCTCGATCGCGGTCGGCGCCAGCCCGGTGGCGAGGATCTGGCGGACCAGGTCGTGCATCTCCAGCGGGGTCCACACCGAGCGGGTCACCCAGGCCCGGCGTTCCGGGATCGGCTGCACCCGCAGGAACGCCGAGACCAGTACGCCGAGTGCGCCCTGCGAGCCGCAGAGCAGCCGGGTCAGCTCCGGATCGGCCCGCTCGGCCAGGGCGGGCGGCTCCCCGGTCAGCCCGGTGTGGCCGAGTGTCCCGGCGGCGTCGACGTAACCGACCCCGACCAGGTGTTCACCGGGAGGTCCGGGCAGGCGCTGCAACGGACCGCCCTCGCCGGCCGCGACCATGCCACCGACGGTCGCGCCGGCCGACGGCACGTCGAGCGGCAGCCGACGGCCGACGCGGGCCAGGATCGTCTCGGCCGCGCGGACCGGGGTACCGGCGCCGATCTCGACGAGGCTGTCGTCGGTGGGGTGGCGCCACACGCCGGCGAGTCGCCCGGTGTCCAGCACGATGTCCACCCGGGACGGTGTGGCGCCCCAGTCGAGTTTGGTGCCGGCGCCCCGGGCGACGACCGAGAGGTCGTACTCCCCGGCGAGCCGGACCACCTCGGCGACGGCACCCGGCACGGCCGGCGCGGCCACCCACCGGGCCAGGGTGCCGGCCACCTCGTCGGCCGCCCCGGCACGACGGGCGAAACCGTCACCGCAGATCGCGGCGAGCCGGCGGCGTATCTGCTCGTCACCGTCCGGTCGCGCGAAAATCTCCCCCACCCCGCCATCGTACAGGTGTACTAATTTTTGACAACGCCTGAGCCGGGCCGGACGTCCAGCCGGACGGTAACGTGACCGGGTGAACACTGAGACGACCGCCGCCCCCGTCGCCAAGCGGGTGCCCTCCGAGCGCACCCACCACGGCGACACCGTGCTCGACGAGTACGCCTGGCTCGCCGCGAAGGACGACCCGGAGACGATCGCCTACCTGAACGCCGAGAACGCCTGGACCGAACGGCGCACGGCGGGGCTGGCCGCGCTCCGGGAGACCCTGTTCAACGAGACGAAGAGCCGCACCCAGGAGACCGACCTCTCGGTGCCGACCCGGAAGAACGGGTACTGGTACTACACCCGGACGGTCGAGGGACAGCAGTACGGCATCCACTGCCGGCGCGCGGTCGCCGACGGGGAGACCGAGCCGCCGACACCGGCCGACGGCGCGCCGCTGGACGGCGAGGAGATCCTGCTCGACGGCAACGCGCTCGCCGAGGGTCACGACTTCTTCGCGCTCGGCACCTTCGACGTCAGCCCGGACGAGCGCTGGCTGGCCTACTCCACCGACTTCGACGGCGACGAGCGGTTCACCCTGCGGGTCAAGGACCTGCAGACCGGTGAGGTGCTCGGCGACGAGGTGCCGGACACCTTCTACGGCAGCGCGTGGTCCGCCGACGGCTCGATCCTGTTCTACCTGACCGTGGACGAGGCGTGGCGGCCGCACCGGGTGTGGCGGCACACCGTCGGCACCCCGGCGACCGCCGACGAGATCGTCTACGAGGAGAGCGACGAGCGGTTCTGGGTCGGCGTCGGGTTGACCCGCTCGGAGAAGTTCATCGTCATCGACGCACACAGCAAGATCACCAGCGAGGTACGGGTCATCCCGTCCGCGAACCCGACCGGCGTACCGGCCGTCGTCGCACCCCGGCGGCAGGGTGTCGAGTACTCGATCGAGCACCACGGCCACCGGTTCCTGATCCTGCACAACGACAACGCCGAGGACTTCGCGCTCGCGTACACCTCGGCGGACGCCCCCGGCGACTGGGTGCCGATGATCGAACACTCCCCCGGCACCCGGCTGGAGTCGGTGGACGCCTTCGCCAACCACATCGTGGTGTCGCTGCGCACCGGCGGGCTGACCGGCATCCGGGTACTGCCGGACGGCAGCACCGGGTCGTACGACATCGACTTCCCGGAGCCGCTCTACAGCGTCGGGCTGGACAGCAACCCGGAGTACCAGACCAACACCATCCGGTTCCACTACTCCTCGCTGATCACGCCGGACTCGGTCTACGACTACGACCTGGTCACCCGGCAGAGGGTGCTGCGCAAGCGGAAGCCGGTGCTCGGCGACTTCGACCCGGCCGGCTACGAGCAGCACCGCGACTGGGCGCTGGCCGACGACGGCACCCGGGTGCCGGTCTCGCTGGTCTGCAAGGTCGGCACGCCCCGGGACGGTTCCGCACCCTGCGTGCTCTACGGCTACGGGTCGTACGAGGCCAGCATGGACCCGTGGTTCTCCATCCCCCGACTGTCCCTGCTGGACCGGGGCGTCATCTTCGCGATCGCGCACGTACGCGGCGGCGGCGAACTGGGCCGGCGGTGGTACGAGACCGGCAAGTTCCTGGCCAAGAAGAACACCTTCACCGACTTCGTCGCCGCCGCGCGGCACCTGGTGAAGGCGGGCTGGACCACGCCCTCGCGGCTCGTCGCCCGGGGCGGTTCGGCCGGCGGGCTGCTGATGGGCGCGGTGGCGAACCTGGCGCCGGACGCCTTCGCCGGCATCGTCGCCCAGGTGCCGTTCGTCGACCCGCTGAACTCGATCCTGGACCCGTCGCTGCCGCTCACCGTCACCGAGTGGGAGGAGTGGGGCAACCCGCTCGACGACCCCGAGGTGTACGCGTACATGAAGTCGTACTCGCCGTACGAGAACGTGGCGGCGGTTGACTATCCGGCGATCCTCGCGGTGACCAGCCTCAACGACACCCGGGTGCTCTACCACGAGCCGGCGAAGTGGATCGCCCGGCTGCGGGCCACCGTGCCGGACGGGGATTTCCTGCTCAAGACCGAGATGGGCGCGGGCCACGGCGGCCCGAGCGGCCGCTACGACTCCTGGAAGGAGGAGGCCTTCGTCGCGGCCTGGATCCTCGCGCGGCTCGACGCGCAGGGCTGAACGCGCCGCCGGCAGCGGAAGGACCTCCGCCGACGACCGACGGGGCTGGCGTGGCGCCAGCCCCGTTTGTCATTCCACGATCCGAACAAGACTTTTAGTTAAGAACCTTGCCAGAAACTATCAGGTGATATAGAACCATCTACATGCGTACGCGACGAACCCCCCTCATCCTCGCGCTACTCGGCGTCGGCCTGGCCGGCGCGCTCGCGGCCACCACCCCGGCCAGCCCCGCCAGCGCCGAACCCGGCGCGCTCGTCTGGAGCGACGAGTTCAACGCCGCGGCGGGCACCGCGCCGGACGGCAACAAGTGGAGACACGACATCGGAGGTGGCGGCTGGGGCAACAACGAACGGCAGTACTACACCAACAGCACCAGCAACGCCGCCCACGACGGCAACGGCAACCTGGTGATCACCGCTCGCCGGGAGAACCCCAACAACTACCAGTGCCACTACGGCCGCTGCGAGTACACCTCGGCCCGGCTGCTCACCGCGAACACCTTCACCCAGACGTACGGCCGATTCGAGGCCCGGATCAAGGTCCCGCGCGGCCAGGGCATCTGGCCGGCGTTCTGGATGCTCGGCGGCATGCCGTGGCCGGACATGGGCGAGATCGACATCATGGAGAACATCGGCCGTGAGCCGGGCAACCTCTACGGCACCCTGCACGGCCCCGGCTACTCCGCCGGCAACGCGATCAGCTCCCGCTACACGCTGCCCGGCGGCCAGGCGTTCGCCGACGCCTTCCACACCTTCGCCGTCGACTGGGCGCCCGACTCGATCACCTGGTACGTCGACGGCATCCAGTACGCCCGCAAGACCCCGGCCGACCTGAACGGCAACCGCTGGGTATTCGACCACCCGTTCTTCATGATCATGAACGTCGCGGTCGGCGGCTACTGGCCGGGCTACCCCGACGCCACCAGCACGTTCCCGCAGCAGATGCTGATCGACTACGTCCGGGTCTGGGCGTGGAACTCGGGCGGTGGCGGCAACCCCGGCCCCGCCGGTTCGATCATCGGACTCGGTAACCGGTGCATCGACATTCCCGGAGCCAACCCGGCCGACGGCACCCAGCTGCAGATCTGGGACTGCAACGGCACCGCCGCCCAGCAGTGGACGTTCGCCGCCGACGGCACCGTCCGGGCGATGGGCAAGTGCATGGACGTGGCGAACGCCTCGACCGCGAACGGCGCCAACATCCAGATCGTCGGCTGCAACGGCAACGCGGCCCAGCGGTTCGTCCTCAGCGCCGCCGGTGACCTGGTGAACCCGCAGGCGAACAAGTGCGTCGACGTACGTGACCGAAACAGCGCGAACGGCGGCAAGCTGCAGCTCTGGGAGTGCACCGGCGCCAGCAACCAGAAGTGGCGGCGCGCCTGACGGTCAGCCATGACACGACGGCCCCGTACCGGCTCGATCACGTTCTCCTGATCCCGACCGCCGTGGGTGTTAGGAAGGGCCCCTTCCTATACAAAAAGCGATAAGAAGGGGCCCTTCCTTTCAGTAGACGACGTGCTTGCCGCCGTCGACGACGATCGCCTCACCGGTGACCAGGTCCATCCCGAGCAGCCCGACGACGGCCTGCGCGACGTGCTCGGGGTCGGCGGTCCGGCGCAGGGGGACGACCTCGCGTTCCCGGGCGGCCCGCTCGGCGAAGCCCTGCTCGCCGTGCAGGCCGGGCTGCCAGCGGGTGTGCTGCACGGTTCCGGGAGCCACCGCGTTGACCCGTACCTCCGGGCCGAGCGCCACCGCGAGGTTGCGGGTGAGCTGGAGCATCGCCGCCTTGCTCACCCCGTACGCGATGGACGAGCCGCCGGCCCGGTAGCCGGAGATGGACGAGATGTTGACGACCGCCCCGTGCGCGGCCCGTAGCGCCGGCGCGAACGCACGGGTGCAGCGGAAGGCCCCGAGCAGGTTGACGTCGAGGATCTCGTGCCAGATGTCGTCGGTCAGCCCGTCCAGGTCGGCGTGCTCCACCATCCGGGTGCCGCCGGCGTTGTTGACCAGGATGTCGACCCGGCCGTACTCGGCCCGTACCCGGTCGGCCATGGCGCGTACCGCCGCGTCGTCGGCCACGTCGGCGGCGATCGCCCGCGACCGCCCGGCCCACCGCCGGACCTCGGCGACGGTCTCCTCGGCCTCCGTGGCAGACCGGTTGAAGTTCACCACGACGGCCTCCGCGCCGGCCCGGGCCAGGGCCAGGCTGATCGCCCGGCCGATCCCGGTGCCACCGCCGGTGACGACCGCCACCGTCTGCTCCAGGTTCATCGCGCGGTCTCCAGCGGATCCTCCGCCGTCGGCGGGGTCGCGGTCGCCCCGTCGTCCGGTCCCTTCTGGTACGCGTGCACGGCGCCGATGTCCATCGTCCGGGTCTCCCGGGCGGCCAGGAAGGCGACCAGGGAGACCACCGCGGTGAAGATGATCCAGAGCGCGACCAGCCAGGGTGAGCCGCCCGCCGTGCTCAACAGTGCCGCCGCGACGAGCGGGGAGAACCCGGAGATCGCCGCGCCGATCTCCCGGGAGGCGGCGAAGCCGGTGTAGCGGACCCCGGCGCCGAAGAGTTCGGCGTAGAACGCCGGTTGGACGGCGATCATCGGGGCGAAGCCGATACCGCCGGCGATGATCAGGGCCAGCCAGATCAGTACCGGAACCTCGGTGTCGAGCAGCCAGAAGAACGGGAACGCGAAGGCGGCGGTGAAGACGACACTGAACAGGTTGAGCGGCTTGCGGCCGATCCGGTCCGAGAGTGCCCCGTAGACCGGTTGCACCGCGATCACCACCAGGCCCATCAGGATCACCCCGGTGAGCGCGACCCAGCGGGGCTGATCCCGCTCGTTGGTGAGGTACGCGACGCTGAACGTGGCGAAGATGTAGACGATGGCGGTGTCGCAGATGTGCGCGCCGATCCCGACCAGGAAGTTGCGCGGATACATCCGCAGGGTGTCCAGGATCGGGGTGGAGACGACGGTACGGCTGCGTTCCATCCGTCGGAACACCGGCGACTCGGTGACCCGCAGCCGTACGTACACCGTCACGAAGATCATCGCGAAGCTGACCAGGAACGGGATCCGCCAACCCCAGGACTCCAGCTGCGCGTCCGGCAGCATGCCGACGAGCAGGAACGACACCGTGCCCAGCACCAGACCGATCTGCACCCCGGTCTGGGCGTACGAGGCGTAGTAGCCGCGCCGGTCCGGCGGGGCGTGTTCGGCCAGCAGGGTCGACGCGCCCCCGAACTCGGCACCGGCGCCGAGCCCCTGACAGATCCGCATCAGCACCAGCAGCACCGGCGCCCAGACGCCGATCTGGTCGTACGTCGGCAACAGACCGATCAGGCCGGTCGCGATGCCCATCACCAGGGTGGTGATGATCAGTGTGGAGCGTCGCCCGATCCGGTCGCCGAGTCGCCCGAAGAAGAACCCGCCGACCGGCCGGAACAGGAACGCCACCCCGAACGTCGCGAACGCGACCAGGGTGCCGACCGCCGGCTCGGCGTCCGGAAAGAAGATCTCGTCGAACACCAGTGCGGCGGCGGTGCCGTAGATGAAGAAGTCGTACCACTCAAGGGCGGTGCCGACCAGCGAGGCCGACACGACCCGGCGCAGCTCGGCCGGAGTGGTCTGCTCCGGCTCGCTCGGGACGCTCTCCCGGTCAGGTGGGGCCGGGTGTTCCACCGGCTGGTTCATCGGGGTCCTCCTCGGAGGGTGGCGGTACGCCGTCGGCACCGCGTGGGGGTCGAGGTGAGGTCGTGGCTCCGGCCGGTGACGGTGTCCCGGACGGTGACTCGGATCCGGCCGGTGAGGATGTTTCCGCCGGTGGCACCGTGTCGGCCGGCGGACGGGACCCGGCCGGGTGCGGGGGGTTGTCGAGGACCGGCCCACCGGGCAGCAACGCCAGGTCCCGCCAGGTGGCCGGGGCGAGGGCTATCCCGTCGCGGATCCGCCCGGCCCGGGTCCGCGCCTCCTTCTCGCCGGGCACCAGTACGCCACCCCGGCCGTGCCCGGCGGCGGGCGCGGTGTCGGCGAGCAGCCGGCAGAACCGTTCGGTCTGCTCGCGGAACCGCGGGACCGGCAGGAAGTTCCCGACGTCGATGCTGACGAGCACCGTGCCGTTGGTGTCGGCGTAACCGGGCAGGCTGGAGATCCCGGCGCCGGAGAGCAGACCGCCGACGATTTCGATCATCACGCTGAGGCCGTAGCCCTTGTGTGCCCCGAAGGGCAGCAGCGCGCCGCCCCGGTAGAAGTCGCCCGGGTCGGTGGAATCCTCGCCGGCGACATCGACCAGCAGGCCGGTGTCGACCCGCTCCCCGGCCGCCATCAGCAGCGCCAGCTTGCCTTCGGCGATCCCGGCGGTGGCGAAGTCGACCACCACCGGAGGTGACTCCGGTGCCCGGGGAGCGGCCCACGCGAGCGGGTTGGTGCCGAGGCGCCGCTCCCGACCGCCGTACGGCGCCACGGTCGGGTTGATGTTGCAGAAGGCCAGGCCGACGAGGTCGGCCTCAGCGAGCGACTGTACGTACTCGCCGAGTCGTCCGATGTGGTTGCAGTTGTCGATGGTGACCACGCCGACGCCGTACCGCCGGGCCAGCCGGCGCGCCTCGGCGACCGCCAGCCGGGCGGCGAGCTGACCGAAACCGTTCCGGCCGTCGACCACCGCAGTGGCCCGGTGCCGGCGTTCGACCTCGGGCGAGGCGGTGGGATCGATCCGGCCGGTACGCACCGCCTGGACGTACGGGACGAGCCGGCGTACGCCGTGAGAGTCGTGTCCGACCAGATCGGATTCCACCAGGGATCGGGCCACCGTGTCGGCCGCCGACGCCGGGGTGCCCACCGCGACGAGGATCCGTGCCGCGGCGGCGACCAGGTCGTCGGCGGAGACGGTCGACGGCACCGGTACGGCACCGGCGTCGTCGCGGTCCACCGTCGGATCGTCGCGCGGACCCGAACTCGGGACGGTGGACCAGGAGGGGCCGGTCGCGGGCGGCGCGTCGGCTCGGCTCCGATCGTTTCCGCGCCCCATGGCAGAGCCCTCCGCTTCTGTTTCGTCAGGCGGAACGACGTTCCATAGTTATCTACGTCACAGTCTTGGCCCTGTCGTCGAACAACGCAACCTCAGCGAAACAATTCATCGATGTGAAATCCGGTTCCGGCCGGCAGCGGCCAACGTCTGACCCGGCTGCCGCCGGTGTCCCACCGGCCGGCGCTACGGTCGACGCTGAGCCGGAGCCGCTCGGTGGCATCACCCGGGACGATGCCGACCTGCCGCCGTCAGGTCGTGGCGTTCCGGCTCAGCCCGGCACGGCGCGGGCGCCGAGGGCCCGGGAAACCTGGGCGGCGGTTTCCACGACGTGCCGCCCCACCTCGTGCGACGGCTGGTGGGTCGCCTCGTAGCTGAGCGTCGCCGCGCTGACCCCGCCGATCACCTGGCCGGTGTGGTCGTACACGGCGGCACCGGCCGCGCAGACCCCGGGTTCGTTCTCCTCGTGGTCCTCGGCCCAGCCCCGGCTCCGGACGGCGGCAAGCTCGGTCAGCAGCCGGTCCACCTCGACGATCGTCCGGGGGGTGTGCCGGGGCAGGCCGGTCCGCTCCGACAACGCGACCACCACGGCGTCGTCCAGCGCCGCCAGCACCGCTTTGCCGATCGACGTACTGTGCAGGTCCAGGCTCATCCCGACCCGGGAGGCGAGCTGGTACGGCTTGCCCGCCTCGACCTTCGCCACGTAGACCGCCTCGTCCCCGGAGAGCAGGGCCAGGTGGACGGTACGACCGGTGTGCAGTTGCAGCTCCTCCAACTGCGGCCGTACCTGGGACGGCAGGTCCAGCCGGTGCATCACCCGACCGGCGAGCGCGAGCATCCGGGGCCCGGTGAAGTAGTCGCCGGCGCCTCCCGGACGGGCCAGGCCGCGCTCGACCATCACCTGCAGGATCCGGTGCACCGTGGCCTTCGGCAGCCTGGTGGCCGCCGCGATGTCGGCCAGTCGGCTGTGCTCGACCAGCGCCTCCAGCACGTCGAACGTCTTCTCCGAGGCGCTCGCGCCGGTCCGGTCAACCATGGTTCCAATGTAGGTAACGTCCCTCGCGGGGCCGCCCGGACCGTCGGCCCGGGGGTTAGGAAGGGGCCCTTCCTCTACAAAAAGCGATAAGAGGGGGCCCTTACTTACACCACTCAGCAGGGGCCGTCGGAGACCGACGTACGCGGGAACGAGGGGTTCTGGTCGCCGGGGTCGGGGTCGACCCGTACAGCCAGGCAGATCGGATGGTCGCCGTCGGAGTTGGTGAACTCGTAGAGGTCCCCCCGGGAGTCCTCGCCGGCCGACTTCACCCGCAGGTCGGCGGCGGCGTTGCGGGCGAATTTACCGCCGCCGCCCCGGTTGGCCGTGGTCGCCGCCTCCTCGATGTCGAAGACGCTGAGGCCCAGGCCCTGGACCGGGGTCTGCTCCAACTCCTGCGCGGTCGCGTCGACGGCCGCCCGGACGCCCGACCGGTCGAGTCCACTGTTGGCGTAGAGGACCAGCCCGACGACCACCGTCAGCAGTACGAGGGCCACGACAACCAGTGGATGGACCCGTTTCCTGCCTGTCCCCGGGGCGTGCTCCCCGGCCGGATGGCTGCTCACGTTTCCTCCACACCGTCTGCGGTACGCCCGGCCGCGTACGCCGTCATCCCTCGACGTCGGGTCGGGTCGCCGCCGCCGCGAGCACCGCCGGATCGACGTTGCCACCGGAGACGACCGCCACCGTACGACCGGCGGGCAACCCGGCGGCGTGGAACATCCGGGCCGCGGCGGCCACCGCGCCGCTCGGCTCGACGACCAGCCGGGTCTGCTGGACCAGGCGGGCGGTGGCCGCCGTGATCTCGTCCTCCGTGACTGTGACGATGCCGTCGAGTCGTGCCAGCAGGTGCGCGAGAGTCAACTCGGAGAGGCTGGTCCGCAGCCCGTCCGCGCTGGTCCGGTAGGTCCGGGCCGGCTCCCAGACGCGCAGCTCACCGGCGGTCAGCGAGTCGCGGGCGTCGGCCGCGAGTTCCGGCTCGACCCCGATGACCTTCGCCGTCGGCCGCAGGGCCTTGACCGCGGTGGCGATCCCGGAGGCGAGGCCGCCACCGCCGACCGGGACCAGCACCACGTCGACGTCGGGCAGGTCCTCGACCACTTCGAGTCCGATGGTGCCCTGGCCGGCGATGATCCGGCGGTCGTCGAAGGGCGGGATCAGCGTTCTGCCCTGCTCGGCGGCGATCTCCTCGGCGACGGCGAGCCGGTCGGCCGGCGGCACCAGGCGGATCTCGGCGCCGAGCGCGCGTACCCGGTCGACCTTGACCGCCGGGGCGCCCTCCGGGATCACCACCGTGCACGGCACGCCGTGCACCCGGGCGGCGTACGCCAGGGCCTGCCCGTGGTTGCCAGAGGAGTGGGTGACCACTCCCCGGGCCCGCAGGGCGGGTTCGAGCCGGGCCACCGCGTGGGTCGCGCCCCGCAGCTTGAACGAGCCGACCGGCTGCAGGCTCTCCGGCTTGACCCAGAGCTGGTCGTCCCAGCGGCAGGGCAGCAACGGGGTGCGCACCGTCACACCGGCCAGGTCCTTCGCCGCGAGCCGGACGTCGTCGAGGGTTACGAGATCCACCCCGCCATCCTGCCACTCTCGCCGGCGGCGACCGGACGCTGAGAATGTCGATCCGCACTAGGACTAATCGGGCTAAAGCCTAGTATTTGTCCGAACGCTGCCGACAAGACGGGGGTCGCGATGACCAGGCCCGACCAGCCCGGCGATGATCCGCACCAGCCCGGTGCCGGATCCGCCGGGTCATCGGGCGGCGAGGAACCGACGACGGCGTACCCGACCGGACCAGGGACCGAGGAACCGACCGAGGCGGGTACCCGCCCGTGGGACTGGGCGATCGACCCGGCGCCGCCGGAGGGACCGGACCAGGAACCGATGCCCGACCCGACCGCCGGCCGGTCCGTGGACGCGCCGGACTGGTCCACCCCGGAGACCCCGGCCAGCACCCCACCACTGAGCGGATACCCGCACCCGGTGTCCTGGTCGCCGCACGCGGCCGAGCAGGCGCACCCGTCGACGGCGGAACCCGGGTCGGGCCCGGCGGCGGGATCGGCAGGATCGGGGACGGAAGCGGAGACGCCGTCGGGGCCGGTACCCGAATTCGCCCGGCCGGCGGACCGGCGGTGGTGGTTCATCCTCGGCATCGTGGCCGCGCTGCTCTCCTGCTGCTGTGTGGCGGCCGCGGTGATCGCCCTGGCCTGGGGACCGGAGCTGTACAGCGGGCTACGCGGGCGGGACCGGCAACTGGTCGGCCTGGACCAGCCCGCCCGGGACGGCGACCTCGAATTCCGGGTACGCCAGATCCGGTGTGGTCTCGCCGAGGTGGGCGACCCGCTCATCCGGGACCTCGCGGCGGGCCAGTTCTGCGTGGTCGGGCTGGTGATCCGCAACCTCGGCGCCGGGCCGACGGTCTTCGACGACAGCCTGCAGATCGCGTACGGGCCGACGGGGCAGCGGTTCGGCGTCGACCGGCGGGCGGGGCTGCTGGCCAACGCCGACCAGGCGACGTTTCTCGGCGAACTCAACCCCGGCAACCGGGTGACCGGGGCGATCGTCTACGACATCCCGGCCGACTCCCGGATCGTCCGGCTGCGGCTCCGCCACTCCGTGTCCTCACCAGGCGTACACGTCCGAGCCGCATGACGGCGGTCAGGGTAACCTCATCCCGGCCGCTGGCTCCCCAACGCCCACGGTGCGTACCGGCCCGGTTGTGGAGTACGGTTCGACCGATATCCCAGGAGGTCGCGAATGTCCCTGACGGTGCACATCGAAGAACGCGCCGACGTTGTTGTCGTTTCGGTGGCGGGCGAACTCGACATGGCCACCGCGCCGGGGTTGCAGGACCAGGTCACGGATCTGCTCGAGAAGGGCCACATCCGACTGGTGTTCGACCTGGCCGACCTGACCTTCTGCGACTCGACCGGACTCTCCGTCTTCGTCCGTGCCCGGAACAACGCCGACGAGGCCGGCGGCGTGGTGCGGTTGGCCGGGCCGCGTCGGGGCGTGCTGCGGATCCTCGAGGTGAGCGGGCTGGTGGAGGTGCTGCACACCTATCCGTCGGTCGACGAGGCGGTGGCCGGCGGCGCCATCACGGGCGGCTGACCGGGGCACCGACCGCTCCAACGGTCCGGCGCCGAAGACCTCCCGCCCGGCTGACGGGCGCTGTCGCCTTTCCATCCGGATGACGGGCACGAGCTTTCCGCCCCCCTGACGGGCGTTCGGGATCTTCCCGCAGGCTGACCCGGTCGGCCTGCCTGCGGGGCGGGGGGGCGGCCCCCCCCCGGGGGGGGGGGGGGGGGGGGCGGGCCGCCCGGGCCGGGGGGGGGGGGGGGGGGGGCCCGGCCGGATCGTCAGCGCGAGGCGACGCGGCGGGGCCGCCGGGTCAGGCCGAAGCCGACGACACCCGCGACTGCGGCCAGGATCCCTCCGGCCGTGGTCCAGATCCAGCGGCTGGAGAACCCGTCGAACCAGCCGTCGAACCACCCGTCGAACCAGCCGTCGTCCGCTCCGGTGGCGCCTCCCGCCTGGCCGGACGCGTCGGGGCGCGGGGTGGCGCTCTGCGGGGTGGCGCCGTCGGCCAGCACCGCACCGGGTTCGACCGCCGGTACGAGTGGCGCCTTCAGCCTGCCGTCCTCAAGCGCCGTCCCACCGTCGTCCACGGTGCTGACCAGCAGTTCCACCTGCACCGGGAGTCCGAGGTCCTGCTCCGGCAGATCGGTGGCGGAGAGCCGTACGTAGTACGTGCCGGGCAGCGGGTCACCGGACCACGGTTCGGCCCACGGACGGACGGTACGCAGCGTGCAGCCGAGCGCCACCCGGGGGTCGTCCTTCCCCACGCTCGGGGTCTGCGCCCCGGCGGTGCAGGCCTGACGGCGGCGGAGCCCGTCGAAGACGTCGACGGTCCAGGTGGCGGCGCCGTGCCGGCCGCCCGTCGTCGGGAGTGTCACGGTGACCGTGATGCTGTTGGTCTCGCCGGCGGACGCCGGGAATGACCAGTACAGGTAGTCGCCGGTCGAGGCGGCCACCTTGACCGGCTGGCCGGCCGAGATCCCGGTCGCGGTCAGGAACGAGGTGCCGGCCTTGGTCACGGTGACCGCACCGGGTGACGGGGTGGGTGTGGTCGGGGCGGCGGCAGCGGGGGCGGCCGGCAGCAGCAGGCCGGCGGTGACCGCCAGCAACGGCAGCGCGGCACGGCGGAGCATGGTCGGGTTCACGAGTTCTCCCTCCAGGTGGCCACCCACCAGCGGGTCAGCCAGCCGGCCAGCAGCCCGGTGAGCAGCCCGGCCACGGTGAGTACGCCGAGCAGCAGCCAGCCCCGGCCCAGGCCCGGGCTGTTCGGGGCGGGCGAACGTTCCACCACGTCGATGGTCAGTTCGACCGGCATTCCCGGTGTCTGGGCGTCGACCGGGCCCGGTGCGGAGAACGAGTTGCTCACCACCAGGCAGACCGTGGGTGTGGGGGTCGCTGTCGGTTCCTCCTCGTCGGTTGTCTCCTCGTCGACCTCCTCCTCCGGATCCGTCGCCGACCAGCGCAGCCCGGCCGAGAGCACGTCGGTACGACCGCTGCCGGCGTCCGTGCCCCGGACGAGTTCCCGTCCGTCGGCGGCGGTGGCCCGCAGCAGTACGCCGTAGTCCCGGTTCAGCGGGCGGTCGAGACCCACGCTGATCGAGGCCCGCAGCTCCTGGTCGGGCCGGACCGCGACCCGGTACCACCGGTGTTCCGAGAACCGTTCCCGGTCGGTGTAGACGCCGGGGGTGAGCAGCGGCGCCTTGGCGCACTCACCGGCACCGGCGACGATCGCCGGGGTCCGGGTGTAGGTGTCCTTGGCCCGGTCCACCAGCTGCTTGATCCGGTCGGTGAGCTGTTCCACGCTCTGTGCCGCGGTGTACGAACCGCCGGTGGCGGCGGCGATGCAGACGAGCTGCTTACGTACCTTCTCGTCGGGGGCCAGACCGAGTGTGTCGACCACCAGATGGGTGCCCTGGGCGGCCAGTTCCCGGGCCACCTCGCAGGGGTCGGGCGGCGCACAGGTGTCCTCACCGTCGGTGATGAGAACGATCCGGCGGGTGGTGCCGCCGGTACCGAGGTCCTGGGCCGCGCCGCGCAGTGCGAGTCCGACCGGGGTGAATCCGGTGGGTCGCAGCCCGGCGATGGCGCCCTTGGCCTGCTCCCGGTCGACCGGGCCGACCGGCACGATCTGCTGGGTGTCCTGGCAGCCCTTCTCCTTGTCGTCGCCCGGGTAGGTGGCGCCCAGCACCCGGATGCCGAGGTGGGTCTCGTCCGGCAGCGCGTCCACCACCTCGCGGAACGCCTGCTGGGCGACGGAGATCCGGCTACGGCCGTTGATGTCGTTCGCCCGCATCGAACCGCTCACGTCGAGCACGAGCTCCACTTTGGGCGGTTCGGCGCCGGGTTCGTCGGCGATCGCCGGTGGAGTGCCCGGCAGCACAATGGCGGCCATCAGTCCTAACAGGACTCCGATGGACCGACGCAGTATGATCATGGCCGAGGATCCTAGTAATGCGGATATTCTCCCGGTCTCGGCGGTATACGCCGTTCCATCCGCATCCCGCGCCGCGCCGCGCCGGACGATCCGCATCCCGCGCCGCCGCCGGACGGTCCGCAGCGGTCACGCCGGACAATCGGCGGCCGAAACCTCCGGGCGGCCGGCCACACCCGCGGCACCGCCGGGCGTCGATTCGACGACCGGGACACGCGTGATCGAGTACGCCGCCCTGGGCATAGGTTGTCCATCGGCGACACCCCGGAAACGACACCCCTCACGGAGGCGCGGATGCTCAAGGGTTTCAGAGATTTCATCATGCGTGGCAACGTCGTCGACCTCGCGGTCGGCGTGGTGATCGGCGCGGCCTTCACCGGCCTGGTCACGGCGTTCACCGAGGCGTTCCTCAAACCGCTGATCAGCCTGATCGGCGGCGGCACGGCGATCACGGCGGGCAAGTGGAAGCTGCCCAACGACGTCCTCATCGACTGGGCCGCGTTCGTCAACGCGGTCATCACGTTCTTCATGACCGCGGCCGTCCTCTACTTCCTCGTGGTCTTCCCGATGAACAAGCTCGCCGAGCGGCGCAAGCGCGGCGAGGTACCGCCGCCGGCCGCCCCGAGCGAGGAGATCAAGCTGCTCACCGACATCCGCGACGCACTGGTCGCCGCCGGCCGGGTGCCGGGACAGCACCCCGGCCAGCACCCGGGAGCGGCGCCGGGGCAACCGGGTCACCCCGGTGAACCGTACGGCCAGGGTTACCCGCCGGCGCCCCGCCGCCCCTGACCCGCGCCGCCGTGGACGGGCCGGCCGAGGCACGGCCGGCCCGCCGCGACGGATTTCCCCGACCCGGGGATCTACTCGAACGTACGTTCGATAAGCTCCCGTCGTGGAGCAGCGGAAGCACTGGTGGAACGGCAAGTGGGGACGCCTGGCACGGCGCGATGTCTACCTACGGGCCGACGCCGACCAGTGGCACGTGGAACAGCGCGCGGGCGGCGCCGAGGGGATCTCCCGGTTCTACGAGTTCAACACCGAGGAAGCGGCGTACGAGACGATCCGCGCCCTGCTGGCCGGCACGGACAGTTGGCGGGAACTCTCCCCCCGCCCGCCCGGCGCCGGGTGGCGGTGACCGGCCGTCGGCCCGGTCCGCGGGCCGGGGAGGCGACCGCCGGCCCGTCGGAGGCCGTCATCCCTGCCGCGCCGGGTCGGCCACCCGCTGCCGGACCGCCCACAGGGCGGCCTCGGTCCGGGACGCGGAGCCGGTCTTGCGCAGCAGGTTCGACACGTGCACGGTGACCGTCCGGACCGAGATCCCGAGCGACCGGGCCACCTGCTTGTTGGACATCCCGGCGGCCAGGCAGGCGAGCACCTCGACCTCCCGTCCGGTCAGTTCGACGTCCCGGCCGGTCACCTCGACCAGCGCGGCCGGTCGTACCGACGGGGCCGGCGCCGGCCGCACCTCCCGGGCCAGTTCCGCCACTCCCCGCCTGCCCTCGGTGGCCAGCAGTTCGATCAGCCGGTACGGATTTCCCCTGGTACGTCGCCACACCGCCAGCACCACGTCCTCCGGCACCTCGACCGGACCGGGGTAGACCTGGCCGAGCACCTGCGCGACGTCCTCGACGGCCAGCGGGGCGAGGTGCTGTCGTACCGCGCCGGGTGCTCCGGCCAGCCGGGCCAGGGTCGCCTCGACGATCGGTGGGGACACCGCCGTCTCCGCCGGCCGGCTCGCGACCACCAGCAGGGCCGGCAGGTCGGACGCGGTGGCCAGCTCACCGATCAGGTTCAGACTGGCCGGGTCGAGCGCGTGCAGGTCCTCCACCACCAGAACCGCCGGGCCGGTGCCGACCAGTGCCCGTACGGTGCGCACGGCGAGCCGCAGCAGGGCGTCCGGGGCGTACCGCTCCCGGGGGGTGTTCGGGTGCTGGGCCAGCCAGGCGAGCGCGTCGGCGGGCAACGGCATGTCCCGGGTGTCCCGACCGCTCAGCACGGCGGCCAGCCAGTCGTACGGGGCCGGGCTGTGCAGCCGGGCGGCGCCGGTCAGGATGGTCGCCGGTCGGGGCGCCAGCCCGTCCAGCGCGGCGGCGATCAACAGGCTCTTGCCGACCCCGGCGTCACCGGTGACCACCACCGTGCCGGTCGCCCGGGGACGGCCGGTGGCGGACCGGGCGCGAAGCGTGCGGGACTGGCCGGTGAGCGACGAGCGGGACTGGCCCGCGACCACTGCGCGGGACTGGCCGGTGACCGGCGCGGCGGACCGGGCGCCCGACGAGCGCTGACCGGCGGCGGATCTGGCGCCGGGCGGGCGGGACTGGCCGGCGACGGCGGCCCAGGCCAGGGCGAACTCGGCCAGTTCGCCGGCGCGTCCCACCATCGACACCGGCATCATGGCGTCCACCCTACGCAGTACTGCGTAGAGACATCGGCGCGGTCGCGGGGCAAGCTCTGGGGATGAGCTTCATCCTGCGCAGCCTGGCCGTCAGCGACCCTGGTCTGGTCCGGGCCAACAACGAGGACGTGGCCTTCGCCGGCGCCCGGTTGGTCGCCGTCGCGGACGGCATGGGTGGCGCCCCCGCCGGCGAGGTCGCCAGCGAGATCGTCATCACCGCGCTGGCGCCGATCGAGCAGGCCGCTGACGAACGGGAACCGCTCACCGCGCTGGCCGAGGCGGTCCGCACCGCCAACCAGCGGATCAGCGCGGTGATCGACGCCGACCCGGCGACCCGGGGCATGGGCAGCACCGTCACGGCGATGCTGCTGCACGGTGGGCGACTCGCCGTGGCGCACGTCGGCGACTCCCGTGGCTATCTGCTCCGCGACGGCGTACTGCGGCAGTTGACCCGGGACGACAGCTTCGTCCAGACGCTGGTGGACCAGGGCGGGCTGACCCCGGAGGAGGCGCGCCACCATCCGCAGCGTTCCCTGGTGACCCGGGTGGTGCAGGGTGAACTGCTGGATCCGGCGGTCGCCGTACTGGACGTGGCGGCGGGTGACCGGCTGCTGCTCTGCAGCGACGGGCTTTCCGACGTCGTCACCGACGACCTCATCGCGCTGGTGCTGGTCGGCTACCCGGACCGGGAGCAGTGCGCGAACCACCTGGTGAAGCTGGCTCACCAGGCGGGCGCGCCGGACAACGTCACCCTGGTGGTGGCGGACGTCGTCCCGGCCGCCGACGAGCCGACCGCAACCGCCGCCGCTCCGCTCTGACCCGCCGCCCGCCGTCAGTCGCCCGGCCGGACCGGCGGGATCCCGCTGGCCGGGTTGATGACGAATAATGGGCCGACCCGGGGTGCGGACGGCACGCCGAGCCGGCGACCATTCCGGACGGTGCCCGACGCGCCGGGCCGGACGCCACCGGCGGTCCTGCGGACGACCGCACGGCGGCCGGTCGGATCGACGCGGAGGTCGGATGGACGACAACGGGACCGTCGTGATCGACCTCGGTAGCGACCGGTACGACCCGCCGGTGGAGGACGAGGGCCGGCCACTGGCACTGCCGGCACACCGCTGGCGGGCCGCCGCGTTGGCCCTGGTCGGTGCCCTGGCGCTCACCGCCGGTGGAGCCGCCCCGCCGGCACCGTCGCCGCTGCGGGACGTGTACGCCGTGCCGTTGACGGTCGACGACCGCTTCCTGCTGACCGGGGACCGGCTCTACGTGGCCGACCGGCCGGCGGGCGGGGAGGCCAGGATCGCCGCGTACGACCTGACGGGACGGCGGATCTGGAGTGTTCCGCAGCCGGCCGGCGAACCTCTCCAGCTGTCCGAGGCACCTGGGCTGCTGCTGTCCACCAGCAACGATCCCGGCGACCGGTCGGTCCGGACCACCGCGTTGGACGCCGTGACCGGCCGCCCGCTCTGGTCCTTCCCCGACTGGCTGACGGCGCTTCCCGGCACCAGTACGGCACTGGTCACCAACGACGTCTTCCCGCCGGAGTCCCGGTTCGAGCCCGGCGAGCCGGTGCCTGCGGCGCCCGTGCTGCACGTCGCCTCCGACGGCACCACCTACACGGCGGAGTCGATCGGGGTGACGGCCCAGGTGGTCGACCTGGCCACCGGGGCGGTGCTCTGGAGGACGCCGCTGGTCTCCGCCGCGATCGCGCTGCCGGCCGGCGGCGGCCGGGAGCCGGTGGTGCTGGTCAGCCCGCGCGAGGGCGGGGTGGAGCTGCGTGATCCCCGGACCGGGGCGGTCCGCTGGTCGCTCGACCGGTCCGTCCCGCCGGTCCGGTACGCGGCACAGTTCGGTGACGTTCTCCTGCTCAGTCGGACCGGACGGGACGCCGGGTTGGCCGCGTACTCGACGGACCTCGGGCAGCGGCTGTGGGAGGCGACGAAACCCGACCTGCACAGCCCGCACTTCGGGGTGTGCGCACCGATGCTCTGCACGAGCGATCCCGACAACGGCGTCGAGGTACGGGATCCGGCCACCGGTGCGGTCGCCTGGCGGATGGCCAGGACGGGATCGCTGCAGCCGAGCGGATCGGGTCTGGTCGTGTCCGACGAACAGCCCCGGGTCCACCGGGTGGTCGACCCGGGCACCGGCCGGACGGTGGCCGATCTGACGGCGTGGCGGGAGGCCGACAGTTCCCCGTCGGAACCGGCGCCGCTGCTGCTGCGTCGCCAGACCGACACGCGGCAGACCTGGCTGGGGCTGCTCGCCCCGGGAGCGACGGCTGTCCGGACCCTGGACGTTGTCCCACACGCCCTCTCGTTCTGCGCGGTGGTGCCGGGTGTGGTCGCCTGTCACGCCGACGAGCGTGAGGTGCGGGTCTGGCGCTACGAGTAGCCGGTCAGACTCCACATTTCCCAGTAATCTGGGCATATGTCCCAGATCAGTCCCCCGTCATGAGGGCGTTCCGGTACGAACGCGGGCTCGACCCCGGCCAGGCGGTGGCGCTGGTCTCCGGCGAGCCGGAGGCGGCGTACCTCGGCGGCGGCACCAACCTCGTCGACCTGATGAAACTCGGGGTGGCCCGCCCCAGGCTGCTGGTCGACGTCACCCGACTCCCGCTCGGCTCGGTGGATCCGCTGCCCGACGGCGGGCTGCGGATCGGCGCGACGGTCCGCAACAGCGACCTGGCCGCGCACCCGACCGTCCGCCGGGACTTCCCGGTGCTGTCCCGCGCGCTGCTCGCCGGCGCCACCGGGCAGCTGCGCAACATGGCGACCATCGGCGGCAACCTGCTGCAACGTACCCGCTGCGTCTATTTCCAGGACGTCAGCCGGCCGTGCAACAAACGCGAACCCGGTACCGGTTGCTCGGCGATCGAGGGCCAGAACCGCGACCTCGCCATTCTCGGCTGGTCGCCGCAGTGCGTCGCGACCCACCCGTCCGACCTGGCGGTCGCGCTCGCCGCGCTGGACGCGGTGGTCGAGGTCCGAGAACCGACCGGTCCCCGGGAGATCCCGCTCGCCGACCTCCACCGGCTCCCCGAGGACCGCCCGGACCAGGAGACCACGCTGGCCCGGGGCGGCCTGATCACCGCCGTACGGCTCCCCGCGCTGCCGTTCGCACGCCGGTCGACGTACCGGAAGGCCCGGGACCGGGCGTCGTTCGCGTTCGCCCTCGGCTCGGTCGCGGCCGCACTCGACCTGGACGGCCCGCTGATCCGGGACGTCCGGATCGCGTACGGCGCGGTCGCGCACCGGCCCTGGCGGGCCCGAATTGCCGAGGACGCCCTGCGCGGCCGGCCCGCCACCGAGGAGACCTTCCGACTCGCCGCCGAGGAGGAACTGGCGGCGGCCCGACCGCTGTCGCACAACGCCTTCAAGATCCCCCTGATCCGCAACCTGACCGTCCGGACCCTGACCGAGCTGGCCGAGCGCAGCGAGGTGACGACGTGAGCGAGCGCAGCGAGCGAACCAGCCAACTCCGCCCCACAGCTCACGGCGGCGCCGAGCGCAGCGAGGTGAGGACGTGAGCGCTTCGACGGTCGGGATCGGCCAGGCCCACCCCCGGCTGGAGGGGCCGGCGAAGGTGACCGGCACCGCCCGGTACGCGGCGGAGTACCCGGCGGACGGCATGGTCTACGGCTGGGCGGTGCAGTCCAGCGTGGCCAGGGGCCGGATCGTCCGGATCGACCCGACGGCGACCCTCGCCGAACCGGGGGTCCTGGACGTGCTGACGTACGAGAACGCCCCCCGACTGCAGTCGACCGCGAGCAGCGAACTCTTCCTGTTGCAGCACCCGCAGGTGCACTACCGGGGCGAGTTCCTGGCACTGGTGCTGGCCGAGACCCTGGAGTCGGCCCGGGAGGGGGCACTGCTGCTGCGGGTCGACTACGACACCGAACCGCACAGCAGCCTGCTCACCGAACACCATCCGGGCCTGTACAAACCGGAGAAGGTGAACCCGTCGTACCCGACCGACACCGGGCTCGGCGACTTCGAGGCCGGGTACGCCGCGTCCGAGGTCCAGCTCGACCAGACGTACCGGACCCCGGCGTACCACAACAACCCGATGGAGCCGCACTCCGCGACCGCGCAGTGGCTGGACGGGCGGCTGCTGGTGCATGACAGCAGCCAGGGCGGCACTCTGGTCCGGGACACCCTGGGCCAGCTCTTCAACCTGCCCGTCGACCGGATACGGGTGATCTCCGCGCACGTCGGCGGCGGCTTCGGCGGCAAGGGTTCGCCGCGCTGCACCCCGGTGCTGGCCGCGATGGCGGCCCGGCACCTCGGCCGGCCGGTGCGGCTGGCCCTGACCCGACAGCAGATCTGCGGACCGCTCGGTTACCGCACCCCGACCATCCAGCGGGTCCGGCTCGGTTCCGACGCCGACGGGCGGCTGGCGGCGATCTGCCACGACGCGATCAGCCAGACCTCCACCAGCATCGAGTTCACCGAGCAGACCGCGGTGCTGACCCGGAGCCTGTACGCCGCGCCGAACCGGCGGACCACCCACCGGGTGACCCGGCTCGACGTACCGACGCCGTCCTGGATGCGGGCACCCGGGGAGTGTCCGGGCTCGTTCGCGCTGGAGTGTGCGATGGACGAGCTGGCGGTGGCCTGCGGGACGGATCCGGTCGAGTTGCGGATCCGCAACGACACCGAGGTCGACCCGGAGGAGGGGTTGCCGTTCACCAGCCGCAACCTGGTCGCCTGTCTCCGGGAGGGCGCCCGCCGGTTCGGCTGGGCGGACCGGGACCCGGCCCCGGGGGTCCGTCGACAGGGCCGCTGCCTGGTCGGCACCGGGATGGCCTCGGCGATCTACCCGGCCCGGGCAGCCGGTGCGCATGCCTGCGCCCGGGTGAACCCGGACGGGACGTACGAGGTCGGCATCAACGCCACCGACATCGGTACCGGCGCCCGGACGGCGCTGTGGCTGATCGCCGCCGACGCGCTGGCCGTACCCGGTGAGCGGGTGACGGTCGACATCGGCGACAGCGACCTGCCGGCTGCCTTCGTCGCCGGCGGATCGTTCGGTACCGCCGGTTGGGGCTGGGCGGTGGACAAGGCGTGCCGGACGCTGCGTCGGCAACTCCAGGAGCAGCACGGCGGCACCGTGCCGGCCGACGGGTTGACGGTTCGGGTGGACACCATGACCGAGGCGGCGGAACAGCCCCGGTACGCCCGGTACGCCTTCGGCGCGCACTTCGTGGAGGTCCGGGTCGACATGGACAGCGGCGAGGTACGGGTCCCCCGGATGTTGGGGGTCTTCGCCACCGGACGGGTGGTGAACCCGACGACCGCCCGGTCCCAGCTGATCGGCGGGATGACCATGGGACTGTCGATGGCCCTGCACGAGGAGGGGGCACTCGACCAGCGCTTCGGCGACTGGGTGAACCGGGACCTGGCGACGTACCACATCGCCTCCTGCGCGGACGTGGAGCAGATCGACGCGGGCTGGGTCGACGACCCGGACGAGCGGGTCAACCCGCTCGGCGTCAAGGGACTGGGTGAGATCGGGATCGTCGGTTCGGCGGCGGCGGTCGCCAACGCGGTCTACCACGCCACCGGGATCCGGGTCCGCGAGCTGCCGATCCAGTCCGACAAACTGGTGGACCGGCTGCCGACGAACTGACCCCGCACGTCGCCCGGCCCGACCGGGCCGCCGCACCGTCATGGTGGTGCGGCAGGCCGTCGATCGGTTACGCCGCGTGCGGCGGGTGACCGCCTCTGCGGTACGGCTCAGCCGCCGATGGCGGAATGCCACGGCCGGGACCGCCTGCCGTTGGCGGCCACCGACGTCCGCGGCTCGACCACCGCCATCCGACGGTGGTCCTCCGGTTATCGGTCAGCGTGCGGCGGTGGAGAAGCGCTGCGGGGTCGCGGTGCCGTGCACACGCTTGGCGTGGGCGGCGTAGGCGCGCCGACCGATGATCGGCATGAGCAGCCGGACCGGCAGCGGAGCCTCGGCGAGAACTCCCTTGATCACCTCGGGGTCCCCCTCGTACATCGTCATGCCGACGATCACCGGGAGGTGCTTCTTCGGGGTCGCGCGCATTCCGTGCTCGCCCATCTGCTTCCATTCCGCGGCGGTGACGTACTTCTCCGCCAGCGGCAGGATCTCGCTCTCCTCCATCGCCATGTGCTCGATCAGTGCGGCGCGCAGCCGTTCGAAGGCGGCGGCGAGTTCGACACCACCCTGTGCGGTGGCCCGCCAGCCGGGGAGCAGCCGGGACACCTCCGCGTTGGCTCCTTCGATGGCGTGGTGCTGCGCCTCCATCACGGGAACGACGGCCTCGGCCTCCGCACCGCCCCGCTCGGCCAACCGAGGCCAGAGCAGCAGGTCCTCGCCCTCGTGGTGCTGGTGCAGGACGCCGCACACCAGCTCGGCGTGGGCACCGACGACCTCCGCGCGCCTGGTGTCACCGGGAGCGACACCTTCGACGAGCTTCGGCAGCAGGCTGATCTCACGACGGAGGTTGGCGTGTGCCATGTACATGTCGCGTACGTCGGCCATGGGTTCGTTGTGGTGGGGATTCACTGCGACCTTTCCGAGGGGTGCTGCCGGTATGACTGTTCTGATGTCGTGGGGCGTCGGATCCTGCGCCGGCGCCGCCCGTGGAAGCCTGCCCGACGCGACTTGCAGCCGACTTGGAGATCACCAAACGCGCGCCGCCCCGCTGTGCGGCACCCCGGACGGGGAAGCGCGGTCAGGCGACGAGCCCGGACCGGGAAGCGCGGTCAGGCGGCGAGCGCGGACTCGGCCTCCGCCAGCCAGTACGGCGCCTCCCACCGGCGGGCCACCTCGGCCGCCAACCGGAAGTGCCAGGCCGCCAGCTCCGGGCGGCCCTGGAGTCGGAACAGCTCGCCGAGGGTCAACGCGACCGGGCGTAGCGTGATCGCACTGCTGGAGAAGCCGGCCAACTGTGCACGGACCGGCAGCAGCCCGTCGATGACCGGCTGGGCCAGATCCCTGCGGTCCAGCGCCACGGCGACCATCGCCCGTACGGTGAGCAGCGTCGACTGGAAGTAGTCGGGACGGTAGGGGTGGACGCCGACCGGCACCGCCCTGGCCTCGTCGAGCCTGCCGCTCTGGACGAGTGCCAGCGCCAGCAGGTCGTCGACGATCGGGCCGAACATCTCCCGTGCGGCCCGGGTCGGCTCCAGATGCTCACCGAGGCGCCGCTGGCTGATCAGCAGCGTCGCGGTGGCGTAGTAGCGGAGGGCGTCGGCGTGCAGCGAACCCTGTCGCCGCATCTGCTCGGCGGCCTCGTCGTAGCGGCGCTGCGCCGTCACGAAGTCTCCGGCGATGTGCGCGAACGCGCCCTGTGTGGCGAGACCGATCGCCTTCGCCTCGTTGAGCTGGTACGTGCTGACCATCGCCGCCTGCCGGTCGATGCTGGCGCGTAGCTCCTCCGGCTGGTTGAGCGCGGCGGCGCTCTGGCTGAGCGCCTGCTCGGCCAGCCATTGGTAGGTCACCAGGCCGTGCCTGGTGGCGAGGTCGCGAAGTTCCCGCGCCAGTTCCCGCCGCTGCCGCGCCTCCCGGTCGAACCGCAGGGTACGGAGGCGGGCGGCCAGCCCGAGGGCCCGCAGCTCGGGATCGTCGAAGCCGCGCGAGATGGTCAACGCCTCCAGCCCGGCCGCCGGGCCACGTGGATCCGACTCCCCGTCGAGCTCGTTGGTCAGCGCCTCCAGCAGTCGACAGCGGTCGACCGGGGTCAGGTCGTCCCTGGCCAGCAGCCGGGTGAGCAGCTCGACGACCCGGTGCTCCACGACGCCGTACGCCCGGATCAGCCACGGCGTGGCGACCTTCCACGCGGTGAACGCCGAGACCAGCAGCTCGTCGCGGCCGGAGGCGGCGGCGACCTCGACAGCGTGGGCACGGGTCCGGCGGGCGGCGGCGACCGCGCCGGCCCGGGCCTGGGCCCGGAGCAACCGGCCCAGCAGATCCACCCGCAGCGCGTCCCGGTCCCCGGTGACCGCCGCGGCGCTGTCCACGGCGCTGCCCAGCAGTTCGACCGCAGCGTCGTACGCGTAGCGCCGTTCGGCCAGCTCGCGGCGCGGACCGCGTAGTCGACCGCGAGCCGTGCGGTCTCCGACGACGCGGAGCGGGCGTAGTGGTGGGCCAGCGCCGGGTAGTCGTCGGGGCGCAGCCGACGGGTGCAGGCGGCGACCCGGGCGTGCAGACGGGAGCGGCGCAGTTGGGAGATGTCGGTGTAGAGGGTGTCGCGGACCAGGTCGTGCACGAACCGGACCCGCCCCGGCGCCGGTTCGGTGAGCAGCCCGGCGACCAGACCGGCCTCCAGCGCGTCGAGCACGGTGTCCTCGCCGGCGTCGGCGGCCCCGACCAGCGTCTCCACGTCCGCCTCCCGCCCGGCGACGGCGGCGAGGCGCAGCACCGCGACCGCCGGCTGCGGCAGCCGGGAAAGGCGTCGGCGCAGTACGTCGCGGACTCCCGCCGGCACCTCGGACCTGGCTACGAGTGCCCCTTCGGAGGCGAGCAACCGGGCCGCCTCCCGGACATAGAACGGGTTTCCGCCGGTCCGCTCGGTCAACGCGGCGACCGTGTCCGGGTCGACGGTCGTCCGGGTGAACGACCCGATGAGGCGCTCCACGTCGGCGGCCGCGAGCCCGTCCAGCCGGATCCGTCGCGGGGACAGCCGGGCCAGCGCCGCCAGGTTCTCGGCGAGCCGCTCGTGGTTGTCGGATGGTCGGAAGGCGGCGACGAACAGGACGGCCACGTCGGTCATTGCGGTGACACTGGTCAGGAGCAGCAGCGTCTCGGCGTCGGCGGCGTGCAGATCGTCGAGGAGGATGGCGACCGGTCCACGGCCCGCGGCGGCGCGTAGCCAGGTGCCGACGGCGCGGTGCAGCCGGAACCGGCCGGCGGCGACGTCGCCGCCGAGGTCACGATCGCTGTCGTCGAGCAGCGGGGCGAGCGCCGGGGCGAGGTCCCCGGGTGGCGCCTCCCTGGCCAGTTGCCGGAGTGCTTCGACCCACGCCCAGGCCGGTGGCGCGCCGTCGACCTCCGGACAGCGGCCGACGGCGACCAGCCAGCCGTGGGCGGCGAGGTCCCGCCGGAACCGGGCCAGCAGGCTGGTCTTGCCTGCGCCGGCCTCCCCGGTGAGCAGCACGATCCCGGGTCCGCCGGCAACCGCCTCGGCCGCGCTCTCCGCGAGCTGCGCCAGCTCCGCCTCCCGCCCGACGAACAGTTCCTCCGGCGCCGCGACGGTCGGCGGTCGGCCGTGCGGTGACGCCGGGCGTGCTGGCACAGCGGCGTCGTCCGGCACCGTCGCCGTCGTCCCTGCCGGGGCCGGCAGCAGGTCGAGGCGCTGGCCCAGGATCGCGTTCTCCACCTCGACCAGCGCCGGTCCCGGGTCCAGGCCGAGCTCCTCGGCCAGGGTCGCGCGCGCCCGGCGCAGCGCGGCGAGCGCCTCACCCTGCCGACCGGTACGCCACAGCGCCAGCGCCAGCAGCCGCCAGCTCTCCTCCCGCAGCGGTGCCTGTCTGGTCAGCGCCTCCGCCTCCGGTACCGCCTCGGCGGCGCTCCCGGTACGCAGGGTCACTTCGAGCAGCAGCTCCCGGGCGACGATCCGCAGCTCCTCCAGCCGCGTCACCTCCGGCTGCACCCACGGCTCCCCGGTCAGCTCGGCGTACGGGCTGCCGCGCCACAGTTCGAGACCGGTGCGCAGCAGCCGGCCGGCGCGGACCGGTTCGGTGTCGCTGACCGACCGTGCCTCGGCGAGCAGTTTCTCGAACCGCCAGGCGTCGACGGCGTCGGTGGGCACCCGGAGCGCGTAACCGGGCGGGGCGGTCACCAGCAGCCGGGCCGGTGCCCGGCGTTCCCGCTCCGGCTCCAACAGGCGACGCAGGTTCGAGATGTACGCCTGCAGTGAGGCGATGGCCCGGGGCGGCGCCTCGCCCCGCCACAGGTCGTCGATCATCCGGTCGACGGAGACGACCTCGCCACGGGCGGAGAGCAGCAGGGCGAGTACGGCGCGCTGGCGGGGGCCACCGAGGTCGACCGGTTCGCCCCTGTGGAGTTCGAGTTCGAACGGCCCAAGCACCCGCAGCAGCATGACCTGGACAATGCTAGTCGTACCGGCTGGTTCCGGGACCAGGTGCGGCCTTCTGGTGCCGGGCGCTCCGTCCGCCTCCGTCGCGGTCCCGTCGCCGTCGTCGGCAGCCCGGCCGCACTCGGGTCGGTCGCCGTCCGTCACCGAGGCGGGGCACCTCCGGTGTCCGTGCCACGTCGTCAGCGGGGCCACCTCCGGTGTCCGTGCCGCGAGGGGTCCGTGTCGCGTTCAACGAAGTTGACGACGCATGATCCAGGTCGCTGCCGTTCCTTCACCGGTGATCCCGCCGGTACGCGGGTCGATCGCCCGCCAGTGGTGTTCGTGCGGGCGGACGATCACGTAGCCCAACCGCTCGTAGAACCTGACGGCGGCATCATCGTCGACATCCACGTCGAGGCTCATCATGTCGGCGCCGCGCACCGCGCCTGTCGCCTGGCCAGCTTCGACCAGCGCACGTCCGATTCCGCGACGACGGGCCGACGGGACCACCGCCAGCCCGTACAGCCACGGATTCGGTGCGTCGCAGCCGTCCAGCCACCGGAGGCTCACCACCCCTACGACATCCTCGGCGACGACGGCGACGAGCATGTCCTCGTTGCCCCGTTCGGCGGCCTGGAGACGTACCTCGGCCCGCTCCCTCGACCCCGCCAGCTCGGTCAGCCTGTCCAGATCCGCGCGCCGTACGGCACGGATCAGCCAATCGTTCATGATCCACTCTCGATGGGGTGACGTTCACCGACCTCGCCGGGACCGGGGTCGACGTGTCGCCCGGGCAATGGCACCAGCCTCCACGGCGGAGGCCCAGGCCCCGGCATCATGCCGGTGACCTGGGCCTCTGATGTGGGCCGCCTGGGACTCGAACCCAGAACCCGCTGATTAAAAGTCAGCTGCTCTGCCTATTGAGCTAACAGCCCGCCAGCCCGTACAGAGTACCGGACGCCGGACCTGCTACGCGGCCGTGATTACCCGGGTCCGGCGTACGGCGGCGGCCCCCCGACACGCGGTGTACGGGACCCCTGGCGACCAGCCGGCCCACGCTCGCTCAGTACGTGTCGGCGAGTTGGGTGCGGAGTTTGGTGAGGGCGCGGGTGAGGAGGCGGCTGATGTGCATCTGGGAGACGCCGATCTGTTCGGCGATCTGGGATTGGGTGAGGTTGCCGTAGAAGCGGAGGGTGAGGATCTTCTGTTCGCGTTCGTCGAGGGTGGCGAGGGCGGGGCCGAGGGCGACGCGGAGTTCGGCGAGTTCGTATTCGTTGTCGTCGGTGCCGAGGAGGTCGCCGAGTTCGGTGGTGCGGTCGCCGTCGCCGGTGGGGGTGGACAGGGAGACGGCGTTGTAGGCGCGGGCGCCTTCGAGGCCTTCGAGGACTTCTTCCTCGGTGAGGTTGAGGTGGGTGGCGATGTCGGTGACGGTGGGGGAGCGGCCGAGGGTCTGCAGGAGGTTGCTGTTGGCTTCGCTGATGGCGAGGCGGAGTTCCTGGAGGCGGCGGGGGACGCGGATGTCCCAGGTGCGGTCGCGGAAGTGTCGTTTGAGTTCGCCGATGATGGTGGGGATGGCGTAGCCGGCGAAGTCGACGCCGCGGGTGGGGTCGTACTTGTCGATGGCTTTGATGAGGCCGATGGCGGCGGTCTGGATGAGGTCGTCGGTGGGTTCGCCGCGTCCGCTGTAGCGGTGGGCGAGGTGGTTGGCCAGGGGGAGCCAGGCTTCGATGGTCTTCTCGCGCAGGGTTGCCCGGTCGGGGTGGTTGGTGGGCAGGGCGGCGAGGGTGTGCAGGAGGTTGGTGGCGCTGTCGGTGAGGGTGGCCGGGTCGGGTGCCGGGGCCGGGGTGGTGTCGGGTGTGACTACTTGCCGGTTGGTGGTCGCGGTCATGGTGGTCCTCCCTGCACCGAGCGCGTGTGGTTCCTGGTTCGTGTTTCGTGGCTTGTGGGCGGGGCACGTGGTGTGTGGCCCGTTCAGGTCATCACCTTAGCCCGTTCGTATCCGCGAAATCTAGCCGAACGGCTGATGGATTAAAGCCTCAACCAGCTCTTTTTCCCCCTAAAACTTCTCATGTTGTGCGACGTCCACGCGTACGGCGGGCGGGTCTGTGATTTGCGTCCCGGTCCGGACGGCGAACCGAGATGATTACCGCCTGTGAGCTCGGAGCGGGAGGACGCGGGCGGACCGGGTACGCCGAACCGGCACCGCCGGGGCGTACCCGGTCTGAGTCGCCGTGTTCCCCGGGTGCGCCGTCGGGAGGCTCCGGAGACGTCCCGCCGACGCGCCGGACCACGCCCGCCCCGGCTGGCCGCCCGCTGGGGACTCGAACCGTCCGCGCTACCGAGCCTTGAGGAGGAGGAACGCCACGCCAGCTGGCTGGAACTCTTCTTCGACCTGGTTTTTGTGCTGGCGTTGGTCGCCGTGCAGGAACGTCTGCACGACGCGACCCCGTCGCCCGGGGAGATCCTCTACACCGCCGGGCTCTTTGCGGTCGTCTGGTGGGCATGGGGCGGGCAGGCGTTCTACGACACCCGCTTCGACCCGGACGACTTCACGCACCGGCTCGCCGTACTCGTCGGCATGCTCGGCGCCGGCGCCATGGCGATCGGCGCCGAGGAGGCGCCGACCACCCTGCTCCTGCCGATCGGCTACCTCGTCGTACGCGGCACCCTGCTCGTGCTCTACCTCCGGGTCCGCGGCACCAGTCCCGGCGTACGGGAGCTGACCACCGTCTACCTGGTCGGCTTCGGCACCGGCTGGCTGCTCTGGGCCGCGTCGCTGGCCACCCCGGTGGACGTCCGACCGCTGCTCTGGATCGTCGCGCTGACCATCGAGCTGCTGACCCCGTGGCTCGGCCGCCGCCGACTGGTCCGGCATCCGGTCCACCCGCTGCACCTGCCCGAACGGATCGGCCAGTTCACCATCATCCTGCTCGGGGTGAGCCTGACCGACCTGTTGGACGCGGTACCGGGCCACCCGACGCCGACGACCGTGCTGAGCGCGGCCGTCGCCTTCGCCATTCCGGCCTCGGTGTGGTGGGTCTACACCACCTTCGTGACCATCGGGCTGAGCAGTCGTCGGCTCCGCGCCGGAGTCGGCTACTCGGCGGTGCACGGGGTGCTCGGAGCGGCCCTGCTGCTGCTCGGGTGGGCCCTCGGACAGATCGTCCGCGACGTGGCCGCCGGTGCGGGCGAACTGCCCGGCATCCTGCGTCTGCTGGTGGCCGTCTCGCTCTGCGCCTGGATCGGCTGCGGCCTTGCCCTGCAACGGATCTCCCTGGGGCGGCTGCCCCGACAGCGGCTGGTCCTCGCGGCGCTCGGTGTCGTCCTGGTCGTCGCCGTCACCGTGGTCGCCACCGAGCCGGTCAGCCTGCTGCCACTGCTCGCCCTGGTCCTGGTCGGCTACGCCATCGTGGTCTCCCGGCTGATCGTCCGGTTCGCCGAGCACCGCCCGGCCGACTGACCGACTGACCGACCCGCCACAGACCCACCGCCCGGCCGGCCGACCGACCCGGTGGGGGTGGGTGGGTGACGCGGTACGACGGAACGGGCCGGCTCCCCGTGGTGGGGAGCCGGCCCGTTTGTGGTGGTGCGGGTTTGTCGGTCAGGCGGAGTAGCCGCGTTCGGCGGCCCAGTTGGCGAGGTTGATGGTGCTCATCCAGTACTCGCTGTGGTTCGGCTCGGCCGGGTCGGCGATCTTGACCTTGCGGCCGTGGTCGTCGTAGCCGACGACGGTCAGGTAGTGCCCGCCCTCGTAGGAGTGGGCCATGCCGTCGGTGTCGACCGCGGTGCCCTTGATGTTGGCCACGACCGGCCGGTTGTTGTCGATGGCGTGTACGACGTCGACCTGGAGTCGGTCCATCTCGGCGGGCTTGGCGGTCTCGTCCGGGATGGCGACGGTGTGGTAGTCCTTGCCGCCGGCGTTGTTGAGCACGCGGGTGGTGTCCTCGGCCGAGTTGGTGCCGGCCTCGGTGGTGCCCAGCTGTCGGGCCACGTCGTCCTGGCTGGGGGTGTGTCCCTGCGCGGACAGTGCGATCCGGGTCGCGGCCGGGGCGCAGTAGAAGTACGTCGACTGCGGTTCGTAGTTCACGTCGAGGACCTTCGACGGTTGACCCTTGTCCAGGTCGCCGATCTGCTGGGTCACGGCGGTGGGGGTCATGTCCATCGACGGTGCCGGGGTGCCCATGGTGACGGCGGGGCCGGCGATCGCGCCGCCGACGACGGCGAGTCCGGCGATGCCGAGCGCGGTCTTACGGATCGGGGTTTCGGTGATGGCCGGTAGCCACCGGTTGACGAAAGTCATGATGGTCGCCTTCCATTTTCCGGGGATGAAAGACCCGAACACCCCCGACAGGGAGCGTGGGTCGAAAACGGGAGAGAAGAGGATGCCCTGCTCTCGGTGGGGAAACCGGAGGGGCTGTCCCGCTGCTGCGGTCGTACCGGGGATACAACCGTCGGCGGGTGGTGAGCATTCCACGGATCCGCCCACCCGGCCGAGTCGATCACGACCCGGAAACCGGACACCACACCCATCCGGCCACAAACGCCGGGACAGGCCGGTGATGTCGCCCGCTGCTGCGGTCGTACGGGGGATACAACCGCGACCCGCCCGCGGATGTTCCCCGACCCGAACCCCCGACCGGGCCACCGGATCCGG